>CALAZX010000219.1 GCA_937926555.1 uncultured Negativicutes bacterium
TCACGCGCTGCCGCACCGGCCTTAGCGCCGAAGAAAGACGCCCGGATTCCCGATGATGTGGGAATCGAGCAGGCGAAACCGGACGCCATCCGGCTGGCCCTGGAGAAGATCCATTACCATGAGTATGCGCCGGAACCGGTCTTCGAGGCCGGGGACCTTCTGCGGAACGGCCTTTCCGGAGGACCGGACGCCGCCGCCAGACGTGACGCCCTGGGTGCCGAGCTGGGTATCGGATTCGGCAACGCCAAACGGTTCCTGGAACGGCTGAACCATTACGGCATCACCCGTGAGGAGTTCGAGACCGCCCTGGGGAAACTGGACCGGGGAGAGCTGGACTGAACGGAATCCGCGGAAAACGGAGAGTTTGAGAATAAGCAAATCCGCGAAAAAGCGGGATTGACGGCGGAAAACAGAGAAAAATCATGAAAAGCCGCTGTATCAACGAGAAATAACAAGAGAACGAGAGAAGACGAGGAAGGAAGAGGCATGGACTCAGTACAACCGATTATCGCCAGACGCGAAGTCACCAACCATATATTGAAAACGTTCAAGCTCCGGGCCGACAAACGGCTGGGGCAGAATTTCCTGGTGGAGGAATCCGTGGTGAGACGGATCGCCGAAGCGGCGGAACTGTCCCCGGGAGAGACGGTGCTGGAGATCGGACCTGGCATCGGCACCCTGACACAGCAGCTGGCCCTCACCGGTGCCGACGTTGTGGCGGTGGAGCTGGACAAACGCCTGATTCCCGTGCTGAGCCACACCGTGGGCGGCTATGAGAACGTCCGGGTGGTCCAGGGCGACATCCTCAAGGTGGATATCCCCGAGGTGGTGGGCAAACCCACTTTCAAAGTGGCGGCCAACCTGCCCTACTACATCACCACGCCTATCATCATGAACCTGCTGGAGCAGGGACTGCCGGTGGAACGGCTGGTGGTCATGGTCCAGAAGGAAGTGGCCCAGCGGATGACCGCATCCCCGGGAGGCCGTGATTACGGCGCCATCTCCGTGGCCATGCAGTACTATACGGAACCGAAAATCGCCTTCATCGTGAAGGCCGGCTCCTTCATGCCCGCCCCCAAGGTGGACAGCGCGGTGATGGTCTGCAAACGCCGGGAGAAACCGCCGGTGGACGTGCCGGACGAGAAGATCTTCTTCCGTACCGTGGCGGCCGCCTTCTCCGTGCGCCGGAAAATGCTGAGCAACGCCCTGAAGAACATGGGCGGCCTCACCGGTGACCAGGTGAAGGATTGGCTGGAGCGCAGCGGCATCGACCCGAAGCGCCGGGCGGAGACCCTGAGCCTGGAGGATTTCGCCTCCCTGGCAAGAAACTACCGCCAGTCCTGAAAGAGCTTATAATATAAGAGCATATGAAAAAGCCCCTGTCCGCTACATCGCTGTGTAGCAGGCAGGGGCTTTCTGTTTTATATCTGTCCGGCGGGAATCTATCTCTTTTTTCCGGAGTTTTTGTGATGCTGCGGTGTCCAGGTCTGCAGATTGTCGATGGTGAACAGCACCCGGGGAATCAAGTGGTTCCAGCGGCTGCGGGGGAAGACGGATACCGTACGGTAGGTCCTTTTGTCCGCAACCATGCTGCTGCGGACCACCAGCACTGGGATGCCTTCCACCTCGGCCTCCTGGTAGATGCAGGTGACCGGGTGGCGGTCCGGTTTGCTGTAGCGTTCCGTCTCACGGATAAGCCTGGCACCGGGAATCTCAGGCAGCGTGTCCGTGTTCCGGTAGTGCAGCTTGTCACCGCTGTCGTCCACGGTCACCGCCAAGAACATGGCGGGATTCTCTCCGCGTACCAGCATGGGACCGGTTGCGGGCAGGTCCGCCAGCGGATCCGGGCCGAAGACCAGGGGCAGAGGAACGGCGTAGCCGCCCTCCTCGTTTTTCAGCCAGTGGAATTCGTCCGGTGAGGGAGGGAGGAACGCCTCCTCCGTCAGTGCAGGCGTGTTGGCAGGTGCCGGCTCCGCTGCAGGCTGATCGACTTTTCCGGATTCCGTGACAGGTTCCGTAGCTTCAGGTGCTGAAACAGGTGTAGCAGCGGGTTCTGCAGGTGTCTCGTTCTCCACGGCGGGGTCTTCTACAGGTGCCGGAGCTTCAGTTTCAGGTGCTTGGGTCTCCACAGGAGCGGGAGTTCCTTCCTCAGTCGCCTCGTTCTCCACGACAGGTTCCTCAGAAGGAACCGGAGTCTTCTCAGTGGGAGCGGGAGTTTCCGCCGCGGTGGCTTCCTCCGGAGGCTTCACCACCGGAGTGGGGACATTGCTCACCACAGGTGCCGGTGTCTCCGTTCCGGCAGCGGGCTTCTCCGGGCCTTGCGTATCCGGGGCCGGCGGTTCCTGCGCTGTCGGTTTTTGCCCCGGCTGGACATGGATATGGTCCGGCAGATGCATCCGCGCACCCGGTACCACAGGGATGTTGGAGATGATCGGATGGATATGGGGAGAGGGGTTCTTCTCCGTGGCGGTGGCCACGGTGGTCCAGCAGCCGGTCAGCAGGGACACGGCCACCAGGGCCGGTAATAGATGACGCATAAAAAATCCTCTCTCTTCGTGCTTTATTCTTTGATGGTTCCGCCGCCCACAACCACGTCTCCCTGGTAGAAGACCACGGCCTGGCCGGGGGATACCGCCCGCATGGGGTCTTTGAAAATCACTTTCACGTTGTCACCGGCCGGCTCGATCTCGGCGGGGACATCTTTCTGCCGGTAGCGTGTCTTCACCGTCACCTCCATGGGCCCGGTCAGTTCCGGGATGGAGATGAAGTTGCAGTTCTCCGCGATGAGAGACGGGGCGAACAGCGCTTCCTGGGGTCCCAGGTAGACGATGTTCTTTGACACATCCTTGCGGATCACGTACAGGGGATAGGCGTAGGCGATGCCCAGGCCTTTCCGCTGGCCGATGGTGTAGTGGATCTGTCCTTTATGGTCGCCCAGGACGGTGCCGTCGATATGGACGAATTTTCCCGGACGGGGTTTCCTGCCGGAAACATGGGTGATGATCTCGGTGTAATCCCCTTCGGGAACGAAGCAGATGTCCTGGCTGTCCGGTTTGTCGGCGTTCACCAGTCCGGTGTCGCCGGCCTGTTTGCGGATCTCCGTCTTGTGGAGATGCCCCAGGGGCAGCAGCAGCCGGGCCAGGCGGTCCTGTGTCAGGGTGTAGAGCATGTAGCTCTGGTCCTTGCCGGCGTCGTCTCCCCGGAGGAGGAGCCAGCGGCCGCTTTTCTCATCGTATTCCACCCGGGCGTAATGGCCGGTGGCGATATAGTGGCAGTCCAGCTCATCCGCCTGGGTGAACAGCTGTCCCAGCTTCACGCTGCGGTTGCAGTCCACGCAGGGGTTGGGGGTCCTGCCTTTCTCGTATTCGTCCACGAAATGGTTGATGACATGGGTGCGGAAGCAGCCGCAGTAGTCGAAGACATGGTGGGGGAAGCCCAGCTTCTCCGCCACTTTCTTCGCGTCGGCGATATCTTTCTCACTATGGCTGCTGGCAGCGGGAAGTCCCAGGTCGGCGGGGTCGAACATTTTCAGCGTGACACCCTCGATCTGGTAGCCCTGCTCTTTGAGGAGAAGGGCGGCGGTGCTGCTGTCCACGCCTCCGCTCATCGCCATCAGTACTCGTTTGTTCATGGTCTACTCCTTTGCCGGCGTCTGGCGCCGGGATTTACAGCTTGCTGCAGGCCTCGTCGATAGCCGCCTCGTCCGGCTTCATGGCCTCCAGGGTGCGGGACATCAGGTCCTGCAGCGGCCAGCCCAGCATGTCGGCGCCCCGGTTGATCACATCACGGGAGCAGCCGGCGGCGAAGCTGGCGGTTTTGAATTTCTTTTTCAGGGATTTCACTTCCATGTCCTGGATGCTCTTGGAGGGCCGTACCAGGGCGCAGGCGCCGATGAGGCCGGAAAGCTCGTCACAGGCGAAGAGGATTTTCTCCATCTCGTGCTCCGGCTTGATGTCGGAGCAGATGCCGTAGCCATGGCTGGCCACAGCGCGGATGAGACGGGGATCCAGTCCTCTTTCCGTCATGATCTCCTGGCACTTCTGGCAGTGCTCTTCCGGATACTGTTCGAAATCCAGGTCGTGGAGCAGGCCCACCAGCCCCCAGAAATCCTCCTCGTCGCCGTAGCCCAGCTCCCGGGCGAACCGGCGCATGAGGGCTTCCACAGTCAGCGCGTGGCGCAGGTGGAACGGATCCTTGTTGTACTCGGTCAAAAGTTTCCATGCTTCGTCTCTGGTCATCATGAATATACCTTCTTTCCCGCACAGGCGGCAGTCGTTTGCTCCATTATATCATGTATGTCGTTGTCATCCCTATCCGGATTCTTCCCTCTTTTCAGCGGCAGGTCAGTGTCTTGCCGGTCCCGGACTTTTTCAGGTCAGGGAAAAGAGGGCTGTGGCGCAAGGCTCTCAGCAGAATCCCGGGGTGGACAGGTAGCGCTCGCCGGTGTCGGGCAGCAGCGCCACGATGGTTTTCCCTTTGTTCTCCGGCCGTTTTGCCAGCAGGGTGGCCGCATAGGCGGCAGCGCCGGAGGAGATGCCCACCAGGATGCCTTCCTCGGCGGCCAGTCTCTTGGTGGTGGCGAAAGCGTCCTCGCTGGTGATGGGGAGGATCTCGTCCACCACTTCTTTATGGAAGTTCCCCGGCACGAAGTTGGCGCCGATGCCCTGGATCTTGTGGGGGCCGGCTTTGCCTTCGGAGAGCAGGGGGGAGTCGGAAGGCTCCACCGCCACGATGCGGATGGCGGGATTCTTCTCTTTCAGGTAGGCGCCTACACCGGATACGGTGCCGCCGGTGCCCACGCCTGCCACGAAGATGTCCACTTTCTCTTCCGTGTCACGCCAGATCTCCGGTCCGGTCATCGCGGTATGGGCTGCCGGATTGGCCGGATTGTCGAACTGTCCGGGAATGAGGGAGCCCGGAATCTCCCGGTTCAGGGCCACGGCTTTGTCCACAGCGCCCTGCATCCCGTCCTTGCCGGGGGTCAGGACAACTTCCGCACCGTAGGCTTTGGCCAGGTTGCGGCGTTCCACGGACATGGTCTCCGGCATGGTGAGGATCACATGGTAGCCTTTGGCGGCCGCCACTGCGGCCAGGCCGATGCCGGTGTTGCCGCTGGTGGGTTCGATGAGGGTGGCGCCGGGGGCCAGCAGGCCTTTTTTCTCGGCATCCTCAATCATGGCTGCGGCCACTCTGTCTTTGGCGCTGCCCGCAGGGTTGAAGCATTCCAGTTTCAGCAGGATCCGCGCCTCGGGGGCGTATTTTCCGCTATATCTCTCCGCTTCCAGCAGCGGTGTGTTGCCAATCAGGTCGAGCATGCTTTTTGCGATTCTGCTCATGGATATCATCCTTCTTTCTTCTGCTTTCTTTTCTTGCTTGTTTTTTGCGCCGCCCCGCTTTCCATGGGGAAAGAGGGGAATTGTTGTGCAATTGCCGGAAAAATCCGGTTTTAGAGTAAAAAAAACAGCCATATCACAGTTGATATGGCTGTCGGGATTATCAGAGTTTGCAGTTGGTGTTGACCATCGCGTCATCCGCATCGCCATTCTTCTCGTAATAGCGGTCTACCAGATCGGCCAGTGTGATGTTGTCCACCACGTTGTTGATGGCTTCCTCAATCTGCAGCCAGATCTCCAGGGAGACACAGGCCTCTGCCATCTCACATCCTCTTGCATTGTCCAGACAGGCTACGGGAGCCAGGCTTCCTTCCGTGGTGCGGAGGATGTCTCCAACCGTATACGTAGCGGGGTCCCGGGTCAGCATATATCCGCCCTGGGCACCGCGTGCGCTTTTCACATAGTCAGCGCGGCTTAAAAGGGTAATAATCTGCTCCAGATATTTGTCAGAGATGTTCTGACGTTGAGAGATAGTTTTTAATGGAATGTAGCTTCCGTTGTAATGCAGCGCTAAGTCCAGCATCAGCCGGGTAGCATACCGCCCTTTCGTAGAAATTCTCATTGTTCTTCACCTGTCTTTTCTGAATTTGATATATGTTTGCACGCAACTTGCGGTAATGTATAAAAACTTATACACTTGTATTTTACTATGAAATCTGGATAAATGCAATCTTTTTTACTGGTTTTAATGAATAGTTTATGATATATTTAAAAAAATAGGCAAATTTAGGAGGAAAACAGACGATTATGGATGCAAAAGTACTGGAATATGAGTTCAAATTATACATGGACAAGTTCAAAGCGGATCCGGAACTGGGCAAGCTGATGATGAAGCTGACCTTCCAGGAGCTGTTCAACGACAAGTTCATGCAGGAGCACAGCAAGTTCAAATCCATGGATTTCATGATGTGGCGCAGCGGTTTCGGCATGACCAACCTGCTGGAAGTGGAGAAGGTGAACCAGGACAAATGGAACGCCTACATCGCCGAGAACACCGAATGCGAGAACTGGCACCAGTTCGGCAAGCTGGCCATGGTTGAATGGATGAAGACCGTGCTGGACCTGCTGGAACAGGTGAAAGCGAAAGAAGCCGCGGACAAGAAGGCTGAGAAGAAAGCCGCCAAAAAAGCGGCCAAGGAGAACGGCGGGGAGAACTGATCCCGGTCTAACTCACCTGCGAGGCGGCGGATGCCTGCCCCGCTCCCCGGAAAACAGCATAAGATAGAGACAGAAACGGCCCCGGCGTCAGGATGAACCTGGCGGCGGAGCCGTTTTTTTGCGGTTTCCGCTTTTTTCTTACCGGTCCGAGGGGTGGCAGAGGGTGGCCAGTTCACGGATGTCCTCCACCAGACAGATGCCTGCTGCGGCCATTTTCTCCAGAGCTTTCTCCGTGGTGTCGGGGGCGATGCCGCGGCAGGCGGCTTTGTTCAGCACCACCTGGAAGCCGGCCTCTTTCAGCTGCAGGGCGGTATTGGCCACGCAGTAGTCGGTTGCCAGGCCGCCGCAGATCACCGTGGTGATGCCGTGCTGCCGCAGGAACTCGATGACACCGGTGGAGTAGCGGTTCTTCAGGTCGTGGTAGCAGGCGCCGTAGGGATGCTTGTCCGGCTCGACGCCTTTCAGGGCCTGGAAGGCGTACTCCTCCGGGTCAAGGCCGTCGATGAACTCGAAGCCCCTGGTTCCCACGATGGCATGGGCGGTCCAGTAGAGATCCAGGTCCGGGTGTCCCACCAGGGGGCTGAGGCAGGGATGCTCTTTGTCCGCGATCCACAGGGCCCGGGGGGAATGGGCATCCCGGGAGGCGATGCGGATGGAGGCCAGCTGTGCCTGGGCATTCAGCTGGGGCACGATGAGATGGCCTTCCTTCACGGGGAGCTCATCCGGGCAGGTGGGCGTGAACGTCTTCTGGGCATCGATGTCGAATGCGGCGATGAATTTTTTGGGGGGAAGCTGAAATCTGAACATGATACTCTCCTTTGATTATTTTATCTTCAAGATTGGCGAGCACCGGGACACAACTTCTTGTGGTGGCGGCTCTGTTCGATACATACTGGTTGAAATGCAAACAAAAGCGAACATACTTTCTATAAAAGTATTGACAAACGAACATATATGGTATAATATAAACACAACGAACAGATGTTTTATAAAGGAAGTGGTAATGATGAGAAAAATCCTGTTTGCATTTCTGCTTGGCGCCGTACTGAGCGGCAGCCTCACTTACATGCATGTCTCCGCAGCGCCGGAAGTATACCAGAAAGAGGTTATCACCGTCCATACGGGGGATACGCTCTGGGATATCGCCTCCAGCTGGAAGCAGGAGGACGAGGATGTCCGTGAGGTCATCTGGCGGATCCAGACGGAGAACAATCTCACCTCTTCCGAACTGATGCCGGGCCAGCAGCTGCGTGTGCCCGTCCGTAGCGAGAGCCGGGAGACCGGGCTGATGATGGCTTCCAGAAGCCGCTGATGCCTGCCGGCACTCTCCCGTATACACGTTCCGGATATTTCCCGGTGGGAAATCCGGCTGAAACAACTGAACAAGCCTGCAGGAACTCGAGGTACTGTCACCTGTCTCCGTTTATATATCAGTATTTATGGAGTCTGTACTGAGAGATTCTCCCAATATTTCCCGGGTATGACGATGTCGTCCCCGGGGATTTTTTTTCGGTCGAACACGCTGAGCAGCTCCGGCAGCGTCAGCGCCTCCGGGCTCTCCAGCTGGCCCAGCAGGTAGCCGATATAGCCGATCAGGGGTTCCGGGGAGGGGAACTGTTCCCGGAGGAAGCCCACATCCACAGCCCGGTCACGTTTGCTCAGCCGGCTGCTGTCCTCCGCCAGGAGCAGGGGCAGATGCAGGTAATCCGGCTGCCGGAAGCCCAGCAGCTTGAAGAGATACAGCTGGGGCGCGGCGGAGCTGAGCAGGTCTCTGCCCCGGACCACCTGGTTGACGCCCATGAGGCCGTCGTCGATGGTCACCGCCAGCTGGTAGGCGAACACCCCGTCACTGCGCCGGATGATGATGTCGCCCCAGTCCTCGTCCAGCACGTATTCCCGGGGACCGTACTGCAGGTCGGTGAAAGACAGCCTTTCGTGGGGTAAAATCAGACGGGTGGCCGGGGAGCGGGATTTTCTCCGTTCCTCCACCTCCTCGGCGGTGAGACCCCGGCAGGTCCGCTGATAGATCACCCGGCCGTCGCTGGTATGGGGCGCCTCCGCCACATGGAGCTGGGCCCGGCTGAAGAAGCAGGGGTACAGCAGTCCCGCTTCCGACAGTTTGCGGAAATACTCCTCGTAGATGGGGGCCCGGCCGCTCTGGTAGGGAATCTCCTCATTGTCCCAGGTCAGACCCAGCCATTCCATGTCGGAAAGGATCAGGTCCGCGAACTCCATGGGGCAGCGCATGGCGTCCAGGTCCTCCATCCGCAGCAGGTACTGGCCGCCGGCGCTTTTGGCGCAGAGCCACGCCGCCACGGCGGTATAGATGTTCCCCAGGTGCATCCGTCCGCTGGGGGACGGTGCGAACCGCCCGACAACGGGGTCTTTCTGCGGGGAGACCCGGCCGGATTCCGGGGAACCGGGAATCCCCGCTGTCCGGGAGGGGGATTCTTGGGTAACGGGAAGCTCGTTCATGGTAGAATTATAACCTCCTGATAAATAGTTCATAATTTTTTCATTCGTTCTTACAGTATAACATAGTATAATAAAGACAGTACACCGGTGCCCGGAAAAGGATGCCGGAAGAGAAAAAATAACCGGAGGGGGTGTCCACGGGACAGAGCTCTCCGAAATGTATGGTGCCGGAAGGCGGACGGAACAGACCGGACCGGAGAACGGCACCGGAAGAGAATGACCGTTTCAGAACGAATGAGGTGTTACTGCAGTGCCGGCGGGAAATAATGCCGGAAACCGGAGAAGTGAGAGACTGAATGGGGTGCTGAACATGAACGAGACAATGGGAAATGATGACGTGATGGACAGAAAACCGCTGCAAGAAATCGATCTGGACTGGGAGTCCGAGAAAATCATCCGCTGGGGCGCGGCCCGGGCCGGCGTGATTGTGGTGGCTCCCGTGCTGGGGACCATGGCGCTGATCGCCAATGAGGTCTATATGATCACCCGTCTGGCCGACCTGCGGGGAATCAAGCTGTCTGAAGGGGCGGTGCTGGGACTGCTGGGCTCCCTGGGCGCCACGTTTGTGGGCCAGTCCGTGGCCACGCTGATTCCGCTGACCGCCATCCAGGTGCCTCTGGCAGTGTCCGTGACCTTCGGCGTGGGCAAGGCCGCCGCGGCCTGGCTGAAAGCCGGCAGGCCCGAGGACATGGCCGCTTTCCGGGAAATCTATGAACAGGCCCGGAAGGAAGGCAAGGAGAACGCCGACACCTTCGCGAATATGGACTGCAAGGATGAACCGCTGGGGGACGAGACCCGTGAATTCGATCTGAACGGGATAAAGGAAAGTATGAAAGGCCTGAACACAGAAACTATGTTTGAGAATATGAAGACAAAAGCGGACCGGGCGGAGAACGCACTGACCCGGAAACTGCGCGAGATCAACGACCTTATCGTGAATCCGCTGCGGACCAAGAGCGAGCGCTGGATCTCCGTGCAGAACTGGCAGCAGCTCTCCCGGGGTGAGCTGATCATCCCCTATGCGGAGATCAGCGGGTACCTGACCCAGGCCCTGGCCGGTAGCGAGTTCGCTCTGCTGGATATCGGCTTCAAGGCGCCGGACTACCTGCTGCTGTCCATGCAGCACAAGACCTACGGGACCCTGGAGCTCCGTCTGTCCATCCTGGATTTCTATGTGGACGAGAACGAGGCTGTGGCCCATATCAAAGTCGAAGGATTCGACATTTTCAACAACGATTTCGCCTCCCTGATTGTCAACACCATCGGCGACAAGCTGATCATGGCGGTGCTGGACCTGGCTTTCGACAAGGTGACCCTGGAGAACAAGGATGTCATCACCACCTATGAGGACGGCGTGATCACCCTGGACTTCAGCAAGACCCTGCAGGAGAGCAAGATCGGCAAGACCCGGTTCCTGGAGAAATCCGTGCTGGATGTGCTCCATCTGGTGAACCTGAGCGTGGTGGAGGAAGGTATCAAATTAAAAGCGAGCGTCATGTTGTGAGTCCCTGCGGTCACTGTTGACCGTCCGGCCTCTGGACAAGGACTGTTCAGCCGGCTCCCTTTCCGGGAGTCCGCTGTGTGATAGGGGACCGGTGTATGCCGGTCCCTTTTCTTTTGCCGTACACCCTCCCTTCCGGGGTGCATTCCAAAAAACGGAAAAAAATGATATACTATTATAGTTAGGACAAAAAAACAACGGGCGGGAAAGAACTGTTTCGTGCCTGTATTCTGAATTGAGGGAGGAACCCTGTTTTGCTGAGAAAAAGAACCAACTCGATGGTGGAAGGCGCCATTTTCGCCGCCATCGCCATCGTCTTCAACCTGGTATTCGCCTACATTCCCCTGGCGGGTGTGTTCCTGCAGCTGGTGATGCCGCTGCCTATCGTGATCTGCGGCATGCGCAACGGGCTGCGCTGGAGCATCCTCTCCACCGTGGTTGCCACTGTGATTGTGGCCATGGTGGTGAACCCGGTCCACGCGCTGTTCTTCATCGCCGTCTTCGGCATCATGGGCATTGTGCTGGGCGAATGCATGCACCGTCACCTGGCGCCGGGCAAGCTGCTGCTGTACTCCTCCCTGGGTGCGGTGGTCAGCATCGCGCTGAACATGGTGCTGGCGCTGTATGTCATGGGCATCAACCCGGTGACCATGATGTTCACGTCCCTGGATGACGCGGTACCCCAGATCGGGGCCACCCTGGCCTCCAGCGGCATGGACCCCGAGACGGCGGCCGGTTTCATGCACCAGATGAGAGAGAACGTATCCATGATGAAACTGATCCTGCCGGGAGCCATGCTCCTGGTGGCGCCGCTGCTGGTCCTGGTGAACTACTGGGCCGGGCGGAAAGTGCTCTCCCGCATGGGTGAGCGGTTCGAGGGATTCCCTCCGGCAGACCGCTGGGGCTTCCCCGTATGGGTGGCAGGCGCCTACATCGTGGGCCTTTTCGCCATCCAGTTCTTCAACACCGACAAGGACAGCTGGCAGTTCATCCTGGCGGCCAATGTCTGGGCCATCTCCAGCATGCTGCTGGTGGTGCAGGGCCTGGTGCTGCTGTACTGGTACCTGAAGAAGAACGGCAAGCCGGGCTGGGTGTTCAAAGTGGCCTTCGCGGCCTGCATGCTGATCCCGCTGTTCGCGCTGATCATGACCTATGTGGGCGGCTACGACATTCTTTTTGACGTGAGAGAGCTGCGTGGCAAGAAGAAAAAGAGAAAATAAAATCCGAAACAAGATCCGAAACGAGAATGGATTGACCGTAAGGTTGGACAGAGGTGTTATA
>CALAZX010000220.1 GCA_937926555.1 uncultured Negativicutes bacterium
GGCTGCCGTCGAAGAAGAACAGCAGCACCATCACCGCCAGGCGGCCGCAGACCAGGGCGGCCACCAGGGAGGGGAAGATCCCCTTGCCCAGGCCGTAGCGAACATAGCCGGCCACGCCGCCGTAGACCGCCAGCTCCAGGGCCATCATGGGGGCCACCGGGAACAGCGGGGGCATCCCCGTGAGGAAGCTGCTGAGCAGAGGCGTCAGCATGCCGGCCAGCAGACCGGGACGCCAGCCCAGGAGCAGTCCCGCCAGGAGTACCGGCAGATGCATGGGCAGGAAGACGGAGCCGCCCATCCCCGCCATATGGAAGAAGAAGGGCAGCAGCAGGCCGCAGGCGACAAACAGCGCCGTGAAGACAAGTGTATGTACAGTCATGGATAACCTCCGACAAACTATTTTTCAGGCCGTTCCGCAGAATCGGCATATACTGAACACTTTATATGATATAATGAATGGTACATGGCCACAACCTACCCGGGGGGATATAACCGCGGAAAAAAGCGGGTATCCGGCGGAAAATACGGAAGACCGGTGAAATCCGTCGAAAAAATCACCGGTGTCAAGTAAAAACACTTGACAGTGAAATCTATCTCCGCTATAATTCTTATGTTACTAAAAAATCGGGAAAGTGGTTGGCAGAATGACAGCAAATGATTTCAAGAACAGGATACGGGTCGGCAGTCTCTATGACATCTATGGGGCCCTGCTGACGGAAAAGCAGCGTACCTGTCTCCGACTGTACTTCTGCGAGGACTTTTCTCTGGCCGAGATCGCCGATGAGCTGGATGTTTCACGCCAGGCGATCCATGACCTTCTCAAGCGGGTGGAGCAGACCCTGGAGCACTACGAGACAGTGCTGGGGAACCTGCGCCGCAGCCAGGAACGGCAGAAGCTGGTCCGGAAGGCCGGCACGATCATAAAGAATGTGGAAGAGAGCGGGAATGTGGCTGACCTGGGCAAGGTCAACGGCATTCTGGACGAACTAATCAACGAAAGCAGGTAGAATACATGGCTTTTGAGAATTTATCAGAGCGCTTGCAGAACGCCATCAAGATGTTCCGCGGCGCCAAGACCATCACAGAGGACGATCTGAAGGCTCCCCTGCGGGAAGTGCGCATGGCGCTTCTGGAGGCGGACGTAAACTTCAAGGTTGTCAAAGAGTTTGTAGCCAAGATCAAAGAACGCGCGCTGGGTGCAGAGGTGCAGACCAACCTGAACCCCAGCCAGCAGATCATCAAGATTGTTGACGAGGAGCTGACGGCTCTCCTGGGCGGAACCCAGGCGAAACTCACCGTCTCCTCCAAGCCGCCTACCATCATCATGCTGGTAGGTCTGCAGGGCGCCGGTAAAACCACCAGTGTGGGCAAGCTGGCCATGAACCTGAAGAAGAAGAAAAAGAGCCCCCTGCTGGTAGCGGCCGACGTATACCGTCCCGCAGCTATCACCCAGCTGGAAGTGCTGGGCGAGCAGGTAGGCGTTCCCGTATTCGCACTGGGCGACAAGGTGTCCCCGGTGGAGATCGCGAAGCAGGCCCTGGACAAAGCTGCCCATCTGGCCTGTGACACGGTGATCATCGATACCGCCGGCCGTCTGCATATCGACGAGGCGCTGATGGACGAGCTGAAGAACATCAAAGAGGCTGTGCAGCCCCATGAGATCCTTCTGACCATCGACGCCATGACCGGTCAGGACGCTGTCACCGTGGCAGACACTTTCAACAAACAGCTGGGCCTCACCGGCCTGATTGTGACCAAACTGGATGGCGACGCCCGCGGCGGTGCCGTGCTTTCCGTAAGGGAAGTCACCGGCTGCCCCGTGAAATTCGTAGGTATGGGCGAGAAGCTGGACGCGCTGGAGCCTTTCTATCCGGACCGTATGGCATCCCGTATCCTGGGCATGGGCGACATCCTGTCCCTGATCGATAAAATCAAAGACACCACCGACCTGGCGAAAGCCTTGGAGATGGAGAAGAAACTGAAGAAAGACGAGTTCACGCTGGAGCAGTTCCTGGAACAGATGCAGCAGATCAAGAAGCTGGGACCCCTGGACACCATCCTGGGCCTGATCCCCGGCATGGGCGGCATCAGCCAGAAACTGAAAGAGGCCAACGTGGACGAGAAAGAGTTTGACCGGGTCGAGGCGATCATCCGCTCCATGACCCTGAAAGAGCGCCGGAATCCCGACATCATCAATGGCAGCCGCCGCAAACGCATCGCTGCCGGCTGCGGGATGAAAGTGCAGGATGTCAACCGCCTGCTGAAAAACTTCAACGACAGCAAGAAAATGATGAAGCGTATGCAGGGTATGGCCAAGTTTGCTTCAAAGGGTGGCATGAAGCTTCCCTTTATGCATTGATAAACAGCTTATTATAAGGAGGTGAAATTAAATGTCCGTTAAGATCCGTCTGAAACGTATGGGTGCGAAAAAACGCCCGTTCTACCGTATCGTAGTTGCTGACTCCCGTTCTCCGCGTGATGGCAAAATCATCGAGAACATCGGCACTTATGATTCCACTGTAGCTCCCGCCGCTGTGAAAATCGACGAGGAGAAGGCAATGGACTGGATGAGCAAAGGTGCTCAGCCTACCGACACCGTTAGAAACCTGTTCAGCAAAGAAGGCATCATGAAAAAATTTGCTGAAGCTAAAGCCGCAAAATAATAAAGGGGCGTGATTTGCATGAAAGAATTGGTAGAATTCATAGCCAAGTCTCTGGTTAGCAATCCGTCTGCAGTGGCAGTGGAGGAGGAAACGTCTGGTACCAGCACCGTTCTCCGCCTCCATGTTGCTCCTGAGGATATGGGTAAAGTCATCGGCAAACGAGGCCGTATCGCCAAAGCGATCAGATCTGTGATGAAAGCTGTCGCTACGCGTGAGAATGTCAAAGTGATTGTTGAGATTGTAGAAGACCGCGTGCACTGAGCACAAACCATATGAAAAGGTGGTATTAGAATGGAATCTATGTTCGTAAGAGTTCCCGTCGCAGTGAAAGCCAAAGTGACCGAGAACCTGAAACTGAAAATTATTGGAGATCTCCAAAACAAGATAAAAGAAATGAACCTGGACCTCGAGAAATTCGACTTCGAAATGAAGAAGGTAATGGACCAGGTTGCCGCTGAGCATGGTCCGGTAGACCAGGTACGCATGCAGATCCAGGCTGAGAGACAGAAACGTGTCGACGTGAAAGAGGATGCCGAAGAGCAGCTGCAGCGCGCACAGGATCTGGAAATCGGCACCGAGATCAGCAGCACCAACCTGCTGGAACGTACCGTGGAAATCAAGATCGGCACTGACCTGGAAGCCCTGATGGGCGCCGAGATCCTCACCGAGGACGGCAAAATCATCGCCTTCCGCGAGTGATTCCGAGGCGTGATTCCATGAAAAAAGCTGTAATTGGAAAAATTGTCGCTCCGCACGGTGTGCGGGGCGATTTACGTATTATGCCCCTGACATCCAACTGGGACATCTTCGACGAGGTGGACAAGCTCAAACTGTCCGACGGACGGGAGCTCACCCTGGTATCCGCCAGACCGCACAAGAACGTGATGCTGGTGAGAGTGGAGGAAGTGACCTCCATCGAGCAGGCTGAACTGCTCCGGGGCCAGGAGGTCCATATCTTCCGCGACGAGATGCCGGAACTGCCGGAAGGCACGTTCTATGTGGGGGACCTGATCGGGCTGGAAGTCCTGGATGAGGACGGGAAGAAGATCGGCACCTTCAAGGACGTGCTGCCCACCGGCAGCGCCGATGTCTATGTGATCGCCCCGGAAGAGGGCAAGGACATCCTGGTGGCCGCCATCCCCGACAACATCCTGAAGATCGACCCCAAGGCGGGGCACATCGTGGTGCGTCTGCCGGAATGGGCCGGCGAGGACTGATCCCGGAAAGGATAGACCATGAAATTTATTTTTGTCACCCTGTTCCCCGAACAGATCGAGGCCGCCGCGTCCCACAGCATCATCAAGCGGGGACTGGAGGCCGGGCTGCTGTCCATGGAGTGCATCAACCCCAGGGACTTCACCACGGACCGTCACCGCACGGTGGACGACACGCCTTTCGGCGGCGGCGCCGGCATGGTGCTGAAACCGGAACCCATGGTGGCGGCCATCCGTCTGGCCAAGGAGAAACTGCCTGACGCCATCGTGGTGGCCATGAGCCCCGGCGGAGACACCTTCCGCCAGCCCATCGCGGAGGCCTGGGCCTCCCGTGACCAGGACCTGATCCTGGTGTGCGGCCATTACGAAGGGTTCGATGAGCGGATTTTCAACTGGGTGGATGTGAAGATGAGCATCGGCGACTACGTCCTCACCGGCGGTGAGCTGCCGGCCCTCATCATCATGGACGCCATGGCCCGCTTCGTGCCCGGCGTGCTGGGCAAGATGGCCAGCGCCACGGAGGACTCCTTCTCCACCGGCCTGCTGGAGTACCCCCAGTACACCCGTCCCGTGGAGTTTGAGGGCATGGAGGTGCCCGAGGTCCTGCGGAACGGCAACCACCGCCTGATCAAACGCTGGCGGCGGAAAGAGGCCCTCAAGGCCACCCTGCTGCACCGTCCCGATGTGCTTCCGTCCCTGCCTGGCAAGAAAGACCGGAAACTGCTGGAGGAAGTGCGGCGGGAACTGAAAAAATAGCTTGCAACTATTCGTCGTATATGATAGAATAGCAGTTGCATAAAACGGACGGTCCGCTGTAAGATACATGAACGTCTATGAGTTTAGGAGGAAAAAAATGAACATCATTGAAGCACTGGATAAAGAACAGTTACGTTCTGACATCCCCGATTTCCGTGCCGGCGACACCGTTAAAGTTTATGTAAAGGTTGTCGAGGGTACCCGTGAGCGTGTACAGTTATTTGAAGGCGTTGTTATCTCCCGCAGTGGAGCTGGCATCCGCGAAATGTTCACCGTTCGCCGTATTTCCTACGGTGTAGGCGTAGAAAGAACTTTCCCGGTACACAGCCCGCGTCTGGACAAGATCGAAGTTGCCCGCAAGGGTGTTGTACGCAGAGCGAAACTCTACTATCTGCGTGAGCGCACCGGCAAGGCTGCTCGTATCCGCGAACGCCGCTAATCAGGTGTATAAAAGGGGGCTGCATTTGCAGTCCTCTTTTTGTTTTAACAAAATCATTGAGGAGGGTTTACTGAATGAGCAGAAGATCGAAAGACTCATCCTCCTGGCAGGACTCTGTCAGCGACTGGATGATCTCCATCATCGTGGCCGTGGCCATCGCATTTCTTATCCGGACGTTTATTTTTGAACCGTATCTGGTGGAGGGATCTTCGAGGTAGCCGACCCTCGTGAATCAAGAGCGGCTGATCGTCAACAAGTTCGGCTATTTCGTGGGCGACCCGAAAAAAGGCGAGATTGTCATCTTCCGCTATCCCCAGGACGAGTCCCGCGACTTCATCAAACGTGTCATCGCGGTAGGCGGCGACACCGTGGAGATGCGTGACGGCAAGGTCCTGGTCAACGGCAAGGTGGTAGCGGAGGATTACACCTGGAAGGACGACCCCAAGGGTAGCAACCATTCCAACTTCCGGAAATCCGTAGTACCCAAGGACCATCGCTTCGTCCTGGGCGACAACCGGAACAACTCCCGGGACAGCCGTTTCCCCGATGTGGGCTTTGTCCCCCTGAACCTGGTAAAGGGCAAGGCCGCCGTGGCTTTCTGGCCGGTGGACAAGTTCCGCATGATGCCCTGACGCACAGGACCGTGATGGCGGCCGCTCCCGGATTTTCCATCCCTGCCCCGGCATGAACGGGGAAAGGCGGGAGGGCGCGGAGTGATTCCGCGGCGGAAATCCCCCGTATCTGAACCGAGTGAAGCGAGAGACTGAGAGAGGTGTGACAGCATGGAATTAAAAGATTTCAAGATTCAATGGTTCCCCGGACACATGACCAAGACCAAGCGCATGATGGAGAACCAGCTGAAGCTGGTGGACGTGGTGGTGGAGATGCTCGACGCGAGGATCCCCCATTCCAGCGCCAACCCCATGCTGCGGGAGATGCTGGGCGGCAAGCCCCGTGTCATCGCACTGAACAAGTCCGACATGGCGGACCGGGAGAAAACCGAGCGCTGGCTGGAGCGGATGAAAGAGGACGGTACCAAAGTGTGCCAGGTGGACTGCCGCACCGGCAAAGGCGTGAAACAGCTGCTGAACCTGGTGAAGGAGGCCGCCCGCCCCGTCACTGAGAAGTGGCTGAAGAAAGGCGTGCGCAACTACCAGGTGCGCCTCATGATCGTGGGCGTCCCCAACGTGGGCAAATCCACCATGATCAACCGTCTGGCCGGCAAGAACAA
Organism: uncultured Negativicutes bacterium; assembly: GCA_937926555.1. Classification (GTDB taxonomy): domain Bacteria; phylum Bacillota; class Negativicutes; order Acidaminococcales; family Acidaminococcaceae; genus Succiniclasticum. The sequence continues at coordinate 6,304 of CALAZX010000220.1, forward strand.
GGCCATCGCCTCCAACCGCCCCGGCGTCACCCGGCAGAAGCAGTGGGTGTCCATCGCCAAGGGGCTGGAGCTCCTGGACACTCCGGGTGTGCTGTGGCCCAAGTTCGAGAACCCCGGCATCGGCCTGCATCTGGCCGTGACCGGCGCCGTGAAAGAGGATGTCTTCGACCGCCGGGACGCCGTGGAGCTCCTCATCCAGGAGCTGCTGCGCAAGTATCCCCGCCAGCTGGCGGACTTCTACAAGTTCGACCTGGAGGAGGGGGAGACAGCCCAGAGCGCCATGGAGAAGATCGGCCGGGCCAGAGGCTGCATCGCCGCAGGCGGTGTGGTTGACCTGAACAAGGTGGAGCAGCTGGTGCTCACCGAGTTCCGCAACGCCAAGATCGGCAACTTCACCCTGGACGAGCCGGAAGAGGATATCTGATCGGGACGCACCGGGCATGAATCACGTCTGAACTGAAAATGAACCGCATGATATGCTGCTAGCGTGTCATGCGGTTTTTGTTTTTGCGGCGGATTTTCCAAAGATGCCTTGAAAGAATTACGAAAGAATAAATGAAGGATTTTTCTCATAATAGAGGAGTTACGGATTTCATGGCGAAATCTTAAAGAGAAGGATTTACTGATGAAAGATTGAGAAATCTCAAGGCGCACCGCAGAGAGAAAAGCCGGAAAGACCATGAGAATCCGGTAAACAGAGGGCGGGGACTGCGCCGAACGCATCAGGGGTTGGTGCGGCATGCATGAGAATGCCGCCGGTGGGCGGCGGGTATCGGAGGGAAATGGATGACAATCAAAGAGATCAAGAAACTGCTGGAACTGAATCCCAGTGAGGAACTGCTGGCCGTCTTGCGCCAGGACAAGCGCGTGGGCGTGCAGAAACTGGTAGCGGCCTATGAGAAGCGGCAGAAAAAAGAGATGCAGGAGCGGAAACGCTATGAGGCCCTGTGGCACTACGAGAATCTGTATCTGTCCAGACCCGGTGTGGAGTGGGTGCTGGGCATGGACGAGGCGGGCAGGGGGCCGCTGGCCGGTCCTCTGGTGATTGCCGGCGTGATTCTGCCGCCGGATGTCTATCTGCCGGGGCTCAATGACAGCAAGAAACTCACCGAGGCCAAAAGGGAAGCGCTGTATCCGGAGATTGTCCGCCAGGCCGTGGCGGTGATGGTCAACGTGGTCAGTGTCTCCAACATCGACCGGATGAACATCTACCAGGCTACGAAGAAGGGGATGGAGGCCATCCTGAACCGCATCTCCGTGCGACCCCAGGTGGCGCTGGTGGACGCTATGGAACCCAGGGCCAGAGGGGTGGAGACCGTCTCCATCATCCACGGCGACGCGCTGAGCGCCTCCATCGCGGCAGCCTCCGTGGTGGCCAAAGTGGTCCGTGACAGACTGATGAAAGATCTGTCCGTGTTCTATCCGGAATACGGGCTGGAGAGCAACAAAGGCTATGGCAGCCAGCAGCATATGGACGCCATCGCCAAGTTCGGCGCCACCCGGATCCACCGCCGGAGCTACGAGCCTATCCGCAGCATGAACCTGCCGCCGGTGGAACGGCGCGAGGACTACCTCTTCGAGCCGGAGGACGGCGTGGAGGATGAGGGCCTGATGGCAGTGCTGGCGGATCTGGCCAAGGACGCCAGGATTTGACACAGCGGCCCGGAAAGGCGGCGGATACCCGTAGCCTCGGACAGCGGGGCGAGGAGGCCGCAGCGGGCTTCCTGGAGCGCAGGGGCTGGTCCATCAGGGACAGGAACTACCGTATCCGGGAAGGGGAGATTGATATTATCGCCGTGAAAGGCGGGGAGGTCTCCTTCGTGGAGGTGAAGACCCGCCGCAGCGGCGCTTTCGGCACTCCGGGTATGGCGGTGACCTATGCCAAACGGCGGAAAATACGCAGGACAGCCATGACCTGGCTGTCGGAGCAGGACTGTTTCTACGAGATAGTGTCCTTCTCTGTGATTGAGGTATATGCAGGGGATGGCAGGGCGGAAATCCGCTGGCTGCCCGACTGCTTTTGAGAATGAACTGGAAATATGGCACCTGCCCGGCTTGCCAGAGAAAGGGCGGCGGGCCGTGTGCGGAGATAGGATGTGTGGGCCGGAAGGCAGGAAAGGAAGAGATACCATGAGAATGAATCTGAGAACCCGGTTGATACTGGTTGCAGGGCTGGTGCTCTGCCATCTGCTGCTGGCAGGCTGTGGCGGCGGCTTCACCGGCAATCCCAGCATCTTCGGCTGATTCCGGAAGATATCGGCTCAGGTTGGGCGGATGGAAAACGGATAAGAATGAAGTGTCATAAACTGAATTGAACCATACGATAAGTCCGGCAGCGGGTGTGTCTTCTGCCGGACTTTTTTCAGAAAGGAGTGAGGCGTTGTACGCAAAAGTACTGGGTGAGACCACCCGGGGGCTTCAGGGGAAGCTCATCGTGGTGGAGACGGATCTGGCCAGGGGACTGCCCGGATTCGAGATTGTGGGACTGGCCAACGCGGCGGTGAAGGAGGCCCGGGAACGGGTGAGGACGGCTATCCGGAATTCGGGGATGCCTTTCCCCAGGAACCGGATCACGGTGAACCTGGCCCCGGCCAGCCTGCGGAAACAGGGGTCGGCCCTGGACCTGCCCATGGCGGTGGGCATCCTCGTCAGCAGCGGATTGCTGCCTCAAGGGAAAGTACAGGACAAGGTGTTCCTGGGAGAGCTTTCACTGGAGGGAGAGATCCGCCCGGTGACCGGGGTGCTGTCCATGGTGATGGCGGCACGGGAACAGGGGCTCGGAGAGGTATATGTGCCCCGGAAGAACGCCCGGGAGGCGGTGCTGGTGGAAGGCATCCGTGTCTATGCGCCGGCCTCCCTGAAAGAGCTGCTGGCCCATCTCCGGAAACCTTTCCTGCCGGAGGCGGAGAAAGACGGGGAAGTGGCGGTGCGGCAGGCTTCCATGGATTTTGCCGACGTGAAGGGCCAGGCGGTGGCGAAACGGGCCTTGGAGATCGCGGCGGCCGGCGGGCATCACATCTGGCTGGAGGGGACGCCGGGGGCGGGGAAGACCATGCTGGCGAAACGGCTGGCCACCATCCTTCCCCCCATGACCCGGGAGGAGGCCCTGGAGGTGACCCGGATCTACAGCGTCGAAGGGTCCCTCACAACGGGGCAGCTGGTGGGGGAGCGGCCTTTCCGCAGCCCCCATCACACCACCACGGTACCATCCCTGGCGGGAGGCGGAATCGGGCCGAAACCCGGGGAGGTGACGCTGGCCCACAAGGGGGTGCTGTTCCGGGACGAGTTCCCGGAGTTCGGCAGGGAATGTCTGGAGATCCTGCGGCAGCCCCTGGAGGACGGGCAGGTGGTGATCAACCGGATCCACGGGTCCTACGTGTTCCCCACGGCCTTCCTGCTGTGTCTGGCCTCCAACCCCTGCCCTTGCGGCTACTACGGGGACAAGGAGCGGCAGTGCACCTGCAGCGCCGG
>CALAZX010000221.1 GCA_937926555.1 uncultured Negativicutes bacterium
GTCTTCTTGGCCGTCCCCTTCACCACGTTGCTCACCTTCAGCAGGCTGGCGGTGGTGACTTTCTTTCTGGGGGATTTCTTGGGAATGCCGTTGACGCATTCCGGATCGGAGCAGTACAGACGGGTCTTGCCGCCACGCTCCTGCTTCTCCAGCATCATCTTGCCGCAGACAGGGCATTTCTCGTTGGTGGGCTTGTCCCAGGAAGTGAACTTGCACTTGGGATAGTTGGAGCAGCCGTAGAACACACGGCCGGTCTTGCCCTTCCGCCGGGTCAGCTCCCCGTCACAGTCGGGACAGGGCACGCCGATCTTATCCAGCAGCGGCTTGGTGTTGCGGCATTCGGGGAAACCGGGGCAGGCGATGAACTTGCCGTACCGGCCTTCCTTGATGACCATCTGGCGGCCGCATTTCTCGCAGACCTGGTCGCTGTAGACAACAGGCACGGGTACCGCCACGATCTCCTTGTCCGCCACTTCCAGCAGACGGGCGAAGGGTTCGTAGAAATCCCGCAGGGTCTGTTTCATCTCGTGCTTGTGGGCCGCGATCTCGTCCAGCTCGTCCTCCAGTTTCTTGGAGTACTTGATGTTGATGATCTCCTTGAAGTAGTCGGTGAGCATCTCCACCATGGTGACGCCCAGCTCGGTGGCCAGCAGGTTCTTCTTCTCCCGCACCACGTAGCCTCTGTCCAGGATGGTCTGGATGATGGGCGCGTAGGTGGAAGGTCTGCCGATGCCCTCCTCCTCCAGTTTCTTGACCAGGGAGGCCTCGGTGTAGTGCGCCGGAGGCTGGGTGAAATGCTGCTCGCCGGGCATGACTTTGTTGAGAATGAGGTCGGTCCCCGCAGGGATGTAGGGAACTTCCTTGCTGTTCTTGGACGCCTCTTTCCGGTCCTCCAGGATCAGGAAGCCGGGGAATTTCAGGACGGAGCCGGTGGTCTTCAGACCGTATTCCCCCGCCTCGATGGTCAGGGAGGTCTGCTCGAACACGGCTTTGCTCATCTGGCTGGCCATGGCCCGGTTCCAGATGAGGGTGTACAGCTTCAGCTGCTCTTTGCTCAGGTAGGGCTCCAGGCTGGACGGGGTCCGGGTCACGGAGGTGGGGCGGATGGCCTCATGGGCATCCTGCGCGCCGCCTTTGTTGCCGTAGACGTTCATGGTCTTGGGCACGTATTCCGGTCCGAACATCTGTCCCGCCAGGGCGCGGATGGCGCGTTTCGCCTCGTCCGCCAGACGGGTGGAGTCCGTTCTCATGTAGGTGATGAGACCCACGGAACCTTCTTTGCCCAGGCTTATGCCTTCGTACAGCTGCTGGGCGATCATCATGGTCCGCCGGGTGTTGAAATTCAGTTTGGAGGACGCGTCCTGCTGCAGGGTACTGGTGGTGTAGGGCGCGTAGGGTTTGCGGTAGGTGTCCTTCCGCACGGCGTCAGTGACCTTGTAGGAGGCCTTCTTCAGCTCCTCCTCCACGGCCAGCGTCTCCTGGGCGTTGTGCAGCTCCAGTTTCTTGCCGTTCTTCTTGTCCACGTCCGCCTCGAAAATCGGGGACTTGGGCTCCTCGCGGAGTTTCACCTTGATGGTCCAGTACTCTTCCGGCACGAATGCCTCGATCTCCCGGTCCCGCTCGGCGATGATCTTCACGGCCACGGACTGCACACGGCCTGCGCTGAGGCCTTTGCGGATCTTCCGCCACAGCAGCGGGCTCAGTTTGTAGCCCACCAGGCGGTCGATGATGCGCCGGGTCTGCTGTGCGTCCACCATGTCCATATCGATGGTGCGGGGCTTCTTCAGCGCATCCCGCACGGCGTTTTTCGTGATCTCATGGAACTCGATGCGGCATGCCTTCTCCTCATCCAGACCCAGGATATGGGCCAGATGCCAGCTGATGGCTTCGCCTTCGCGGTCAGGGTCAGTCGCCAGGAAGACTTTGTCGGCCTTCTGCGCCGCGGTCTTCAGCTCTCTGATCAGGTCGCCTTTACCCCGGATGTTGATATACTTCGGGGTGAAATCATTATCCACATCCACGCCCAAGGTGCTTTTCGGCAGGTCCCTGAGATGGCCCATGGACGCCTTGACCGTGTAGGATCTGGGTAAGAACTTCGTGATGGTTTTAGATTTGGTGGGTGATTCGACAATAATCAGATTATTGCTCATAATAACCTCCTAAAAACGATGATATAGACGGGTGGCATCCTGCTCCACCGCACCCTCCAGCTGCAACCGCAGCAGGACAGTGCTCAGCCGGGCAGGATCCCAGCCACATCCTTCAGCCAGCTGCTCCAGGGACTGTGGCCCCTTGGTCAGCCGGTCAAGCAGAACCGTCTCCTCCACCGTCCTGGGAAGCGCGTTCTGTACGGGTCCCGGGGGGCACAGAGGGGAATTCTCGTTGCCTTGCAGTGACGGAAACAGCTCCTCCAGGATATCCCTTGGAGAGTCAGCCAGTTTCGCGCCGGATTTGATCAGGCTGTGAGGTCCTTCCGAATGGGGGAAGAAGATGCTGCCGGGCAGGCAGAACACCTCCCTCCCCTCATCCATGGCGAACTCCGCCGTGATCAGGGCGCCGCTTTTCCTGGCGCCCTCAACCAGGAAGACCCCGCGGGCCATGCCGCTGATGATCCGGTTCCGCTCGGGGAAATGGAACGCCAGCGGCTTGGAGCCGGGGGGATATTCGGAGACCAGCGCCCCCTCCTCCGCGATCCGCTGGAAAAGATTGCGGTTCACGGCGGGATAGGCCACGTCCGGCCCGCAGCCCAGCACCGCCACGGTCCTGCCGCCGGCGGCCAGGGCTCCCTCATGGGCTGCCGTGTCCACGCCCCTGGCGCCGCCGCTGATGATGGTGACGCCGGCCTCCGCCAGTTCCCGGCCGAAAAGACCGGAGACCTTGAGACCGTAGGGGGTGGCTTTCCGCGAGCCCACGATGCCGATGCTGCAGCGGCAGTCCGGCAGCCGTCCCCTGACGTAGAGCGCCAGGGGCGGCATCACCGTATGCCGCAGGGCGGCGGGATACTCCCCGTCCTCATAGGAGACAACCCGGACGCCGCTCCTGGAGCAGGCCTCCGCGATGCGCTCCGGCGAGGCTGTGTCCCTTGCCGCCAGGAACCGGGTGAGGCCGGCGGGCGTGAAAAGCCCGCTGGCCATGAGACCACTCCGGTCCGCGCTGAAAACTTCCCGGATACTGCCAAAGAAACCGGCCAGACGGATTTTGTCCTTCCGCCCGATCCCTTTGGCGGCACCCAACGCTGCCCAATAATATTTTTCCATATCCAGCCTCCTTTTTGACTGAACCCATTGGATAGCTATGCCGTTTTTCCCATATTCTGTTTTTATGTCCGCATGAAGCAAACAAATTTTCATAGCTCTTTATACATAGCATAGAAAAACCTATAAAGTCAATGAAAATTTAGGATTCCCTCTCATTTTCCTTCTTTAATATGTAGGAAACGATGCGGTCCGCGGCGTCCGGATGACCGTATTCCAGACGGCGGAGGGCCTTCCGTTCCCGGCGCTCCTCCGGCGCCAGTTCCAGCAGCTCCTCCAGCCGTCCCGCCACCTCCTCCACGGTGTAGGCGGCCCGGGCGCAGCCCTGCTGCAACAGGAACATGGTGTTGGCCGCCTCCTGCCCCGGCAGGGGGTTGTAGATCACCAGGGGTGTGCCGGAGGCCAGGCATTCCGCCGCCGTGAGTCCGCCTGCCTTGCTCACCACCGCGTCGGCGGCGGCCAGCATGTCGGGCAGATCCTCCACGAAGCCGCGGACACTGACACGGGTACCGTGACGCTCCTCCGCCAGCTGGCGCAGCTCCTCCTCCAGCTCCCGGTTGTTCCCTGTCACCGCCACCAGATGCACTTTATCCATCTCCAGCCGGTCCAGGATCCCCAGCAGGCTCTTCATGGGCAGCAGGCCGTCACCGCCGCCCAGCAGCAGGCACACGAAAGCGTCCTCCGCCCAGCCCATCCGGCGCCGCAGGGCCCGGAAGCGCTCCCCGGAGGAGTCCATGTCCACAAAACGCTGCCGCAGGGGGATGCCGGTGGCCTCCAGCTCCGGCTGGCCGTAGGAGGCGGGAAGCATGTCCCGCACCCGGTCCACCAGGGACTCCGCCCCCAGGAAGTAGGCGTCCACCCCGGGGCACAGGAGCCAGCGGTGGACGGTGAAATCCGTCACCACCACACCCAGGAAGAACCCGGGGCGCTCCTTCTTGTAGCAGGAGAGGATGCCGGTGGGGGTGGCGTGGGTGCTCAGCACCACCTGGGGACGGACCCGTTCCAGGAAGGGGCGTCCCATCCACAGGAACAGGCGGTTCATGGCATTGCGCAGAAAAAGGGAGCCGCCGCTGCGGTTCCCCAGCCGGTAGCTGAAGGCGTACAGCGCCGGACAGAAAGTGAGCACCTTCCGGTAGAGGGACAGGAAGCCGCTGCCCAGGAAACGGGGGAAGAAGTCGAACACGTTCCTCTGGACAACCTCAACACCGCCGGCCTTCTCCAGGGCCTGCTCCAGCGCCAGGGCCGCCATCCGGTGGCCGCTGCCGATGGGCGCGGAGAGAATCAGCACACGGAGTTTCTCCTCCCGGCCGGAGGCACACTGCCCCCTGTCCCTGGCGGCCGCGGAGTTTTTTTCCGCGGAGGACGCCGCTTCCGCCCCGCCTGCCGCAGTGGCCGTCTCAGGCCTGCCGCCGCAGGGCATGGTGCTGGAATCCCTCTCTTTTTCCCGGTTGCTCATCACGTGCATCGACTCCTGTCCTGAATGTCCTGTATTTTTCACATAACTGCTTCTATTGTATCACAGATCCGCCGGAATATTTTCCCGGCATCCGTTTATTTC
>CALAZX010000222.1 GCA_937926555.1 uncultured Negativicutes bacterium
CCACGGGGCCGGGCGGACTGTCTCCGCCACGCAAAAGAGCGCGCCATTCCTTCAGACGGAATGCCACGTACTCCTATATTGTATCAAAAAAACGTCCAAAAAACTATTCCACGCCCCGTATCCGGGCAAAATAAAAGAGGACCGGCCTATGCCGGTCCTCCCGTAGCGGGTCACCCCGCCTCTGTTCATTTTTTATTCCATCACAGCTTGACGGAGAAGCCTTTCTTGTTGCGCAACTCATGGACAGCGTCCACAAAGCGTACCGTGCCGGTCTTGTACCGCATGGATACGGTATGGGTCCGGACACCGCCGCCGAAGTAGCGCACGCCGTTGAGCATGTTGCTCTCGGTGATGGCGGTAGCGGTGAACATGCAGTCGTCACCTTTCACCATGTCATCGATGGTCAGCACCTGGTTCACGTCCTTGATGCCCATCTCATGGCAGCGTCTGATCTGCTCCTCGCTCTCGGGGCACAGACGGGCCTGCATGTCGCCACCCAGGCATTTCAGGGCTGCGGCGCCCAGCACGCCTTCCGGTGCGCCGCCCTTGCCGATGTACATATGCACGCCGGTGCCTTCGATACCCGCGTTCATCACCGGGTTCACGTCACCGTCGGTGATCAGCTGGATACGGGCGCCTGCGCGGCGGATACGGTCCATCAAGTCGTAGTGGCGCTGACGGTCCAGCAGGACAACGGTCAGGTCGGCCACGTCACGGTTCAGGGCCTTGGCCACGTTGGCCAGGTTCTCCTCGATAGGAGCGTTGATGTCGATGCAGCCTTTGGCGCGGGGGCCTACTGCGATCTTCTCCATATACATGTCAGGGGCATGGAGCAGGCATCCTGCCGGAGCGATGGCGATAACGGCGATGGCGCCGGGCTGGCCTTTGGCTACCAGGTTCGTGCCCTCCACCGGATCCACGGCGATATCCACCGCATCTCCGCCGGCACCTACCTTCTCGCCGATATACAGCATCGGAGCCTCGTCCATCTCTCCTTCGCCGATCACAACCGTGCCCTCGATGTTCACGGTGTCAAACATTTTACGCATTGCGTCCACTGCCAGCCGGTCGGTCTCGTTCTTGTCGCCACGACCCACGCTGCGGGCGGATGCAATTGCAGCAGCCTCTGTTACGCGCACAAACTCCATTGACAGTTCTCTGTTCACTTGACTACCACCTTTCATTATCTCTCATCAGCCTGTATGGTTGTTTTTTCAGACAGTCTGTTACTGTACTAATTATTGCACTTTACCGGATTTTTGACAAGGAAATTAAGTGTACAACATATAGAAAAAGTGTAAATCATACCCCTCTTCCGCAACCTTCCATCTACTCTATTGGCATTTTGCCAGAACTTGCGGTCTTTCCGGATTTCCCGGAGCGGTTTCCACGTTTCCTCACGGTCATACACCTGCCGCCTCCCCTCTTTCGGCAAAAGAAAAGGCAGGCCGCGCAGCTGCACGGTCTGCCTCTGTATTATTCTGTTATGATACGGCTCTCAGCGCCGTTCCGGTCAGTGTTTCTGGACTTTCAGCGCAGCTGCGATGAAGTCTCTGAACAGCGGATGGGGAGCGGTGGGACGGGACTTGAATTCCGGATGGAACTGGCAGCCCAGGAACCAGGGATGCTCGCTTTCCGGCAGCTCCACAATCTCAACCAGACGTCCGTTGGGGGAGGTGCCGCCGATAACCAGGCCGGCGCCTTCCAGCTGCTCGCGGAATGCGTTGTTGAACTCATAGCGGTGACGATGACGCTCGTAGATCAGCGCCTCGCCGTATGCCTTGTCGGTGAGGGTGCCGGGGTACACTTTGCAGGGGTACAGGCCCAGACGCATGGTGCCGCCCTTGTCCTCCACGTCAACCTGGTCCGGCATCAGGTCGATCACTGCGGGAACGTCCTGACGGAACTCGGAGCTGTTGGCGTCTTTCACGTCGCATACGTGACGTGCGAATTCGATAACGGAGCACTGCATACCCAGGCAGATGCCGAAGAAGGGGATCTTGTGCTCACGGGCATAACGTACGGCCTCGATCTTGCCTTCGATGCCGCGGTCGCCGAAGCCGCCGGGCACCAGAATGCCATCCATGCCTTTGAGGATCTCCGCCATGTCGGTGCCGGGTTCCTCCACGGCCTCGGCGTTGATCCATTTGATTTCCAGTTCGGTCTCATTCAGCACAGCTGCGTGCTTCAGGGACTCGGTGATGCTGATGTAGGCGTCCTGCAGCTCCACGTATTTGCCCACAACGGCGATCTTCACGTTGCGGTCGTAGTGTTTCAGGATGCGGCCCACCATGGCATGCCAGCCGTCCATGTCTTTCGGGCGGTTGGGCATGTCCAGTTTCTTCAGCACGATATCGTCCATGTGCTGGTCTTCCAGCAGCATGGGAACTTCGTAGATGCTCTTGGCGGTCAGGTTCTGGATGACAGCTTCCTTGTCCACGTCGCAGAACATGGCCAGTTTGGTCAGCATCTCCTCGGAGAGAGGATGCTCGCTGCGGCATACCAGGATGTCGGGGGAGATACCGATGCTGCGCAGCTCTTTCACGCTGTGCTGGGTCGGTTTGGTCTTCAGCTCGCTGGCTGCGCCGATGAAGGGCACCAGGGTCACATGGATGTACAGCACGTCGTTACGGCCCACATCCTTCTTCACCTGGCGGATAGCCTCCAGGAACGGCAGGCTCTCGATATCGCCTACGGTGCCGCCAATCTCGGTGATGACGAAATCCGCATTGTCGTTGTTGCCTACGCGGAAGATACGGGATTTGATCTCATTGGTGATGTGGGGGATTACCTGGACAGTGCGTCCCAGATAGTCGCCACGGCGTTCTTTGTTGATTACGGTCTGATAGATTTTACCGGTGGTCACATTGGAGCTCTTGGAAAGATTGATATCGATGAAGCGCTCGTAGTGGCCCAGGTCCAGGTCGGTCTCCGCACCGTCATCGGTGACAAAAACCTCGCCGTGCTGGTAGGGGCTCATGGTGCCCGGGTCGATATTGATATACGGATCGAATTTCTGCACCGTCACCTTATAGCCTCTGCTCTTCAGCAGGCGTCCCAGAGAAGCCGCGGTGATACCTTTTCCCAGAGAAGATACCACGCCGCCGGTTACAAAAATATACTTTGTTGCCATCTAATTCCCGTCCCTTCTTCATTACAAAACTGATCGGTGGCTGTCCTGTCCGTCCTTGTACACAAAACAGCTCATAGTTAGGTTATTTTACATTATATTGATAATTCTATTATAGATTTTATAGCCGGTAAAGACAAGTTGAAATTACATCTGTTCCGGTGCGGAAACGCCCAGAATGCCCAGGGCATGCCGGATGACGTGCCCTACAGAAATCACCAGGGCCAGACGGGCCTGCTGCAGGTCCTCGCTGACGCCCAGGATGCGGCACTGGTTGTAGGCCGTATGGAAGAGGCCCGCCAGGTCGAACACATAATGGGCCACATGCTGCACGGCGCGCTCTTTGGCGGCGGTGGCCAGCATCTCCGGATACTCGCCCATCTTCTTGATCAGGTCGATCTCAACCGGCTCGGTGAGCAGGCTGTAGTTGGCCTTGTCGGCGATGGTCACGCCTTCCTCCTTCACCTGCCGCAGGATGCTGCAGATGCGGGCGTGTGCGTACTGCACGTAGAATACCGGGTTGTCGTTGGATTTCTTCTTCGCCAGGTCCAGGTCGAAGTCCAGCTGGCTGTCGATGGAGCGCATCACGAAGAAGAAACGTGCGGCGTCGGTGCCCACCTCTTCAATCAGCTCGTTCAGCGTCACGCTCTGGCCGGTACGTTTGGACATCTTCACCAGTTCACCGTTACGGAACAGGCTCACCATCTGCAGCACCAGCACTTCCAGCTGCTCGGGGCCGTAGCCCATGCACTGCATGGCGGCCTTCATGCGGGCGATATAGCCGTGATGGTCGGCGCCCCACAGGTTGATCACACGGTCGAAACCGCGTTTGAACTTGTTGTCATGGTAGGCGATGTCGGCTGCGAAGTAGGTGGGCACGCCGTTGTCGCGGATGACAACGCGGTCCTTGTCGTCGCCGAACTCGGTGGATTTCAGCCACAGGGCGCCGCCCTGCTCGTACATATAGCCTTTCTCCTTGAGGATCTCGCAGGCTTCCTCGATCTTGTGGTTCTCGTGGAGGGTCTTCTCGCTGAACCAGCTGTCGAAATGCACGTTGAAGGCTTCCAGGTCCTCACGCAGCGCCGCCAGTTTCTCCTGGTAGGCGATGGTCTTGAACTGCTCCAGGCGCTCCTCCTCGCTCATGCCGAGGAACTTGTCGCCGTATTTGTCCACGATGCGCTGTGCGGTCTCCACGATGTCATGGCCGTGATAGCCGTCCTCGGGGAACTCCACTTCCTTGCCCATCAGTTCCAGGTAACGGGCGTTGACGGAACGGGCCAGGTTGTTCATCTGGTTGCCGGCGTCGTTGATGTAGTACTCACGCTCCACCTGGTAGCCGGCTTTCTTCAGCAGGTTGCCCAGGGCGCTGCCCACTGCGGCGCCGCGGCCGTGTCCCACATGCAGGGGACCGGTGGGGTTGGCGCTGACATATTCCAGCTGGATCTTCTCATCGGATGCCGGGGGCAGGTCGCCGTACTTCTCGCCGGCTTCCACAATCTTGCCCAGCAGCTCGTATACCCAGTTGGGGTTCAGGTAGAAGTTGATGAAGCCGGGGCCTGCGATCTCGGCCCGCTCCACGTAGGAGCAGTCCAGATGCTCCACGATGTACTGTGCCAGCACACGTGGGTTGCAGCGCAGGGTCCGTGCGGACTGCATGGCGAAGTTGCTGGCGAAGTCGCCGAACTCCTTCTTCGGCGGAACCTCCAGCAGCACCTCCGGCAGCTCTCCGTCCTTCACCACGCCGGCGGCGATGGCCTCCCGGGCGGTTGCTACAATGGCGTCTGATAATACTTTTTTGATATCCAAGGTGTTTCCTCCTCTACAAAAACCGGCACCCGCCGGTCCTTCCCTTTCTCATGGTCTGCCCTGCCGTGGCAGGCGGGACTTCCTATATAATGCGGTGGTCTGTGGTGCGTCATGCGCCCGGCTCTCTCATGGCGGCCGGTCCGGGTCAGTTCTCCCCGTCCTTCTCCGCTTCCGGCTCCACCAGAATCTCCAGCTTCATCCGGTTGGTCTCCCCGTCCCCTTCCCCGTAGGAAAGGTCGTACTGCAGCTCCAGCCGCCAGCCTGAAGGGATCCGCTCCACATTCAGCCGGGAGGTGGTCACCGCGATGGGGATGTCCATGTAGGGCGTATGGTACATGCACCGGTGTGTCATGCCCTCTTTGAACTCCTGCTGCATGGAATAGCTGCCGTGCCGGATCAGGGTCACCTGGTCGTCCCACCATTTGATGGTGGTCACCGAACCCTCCATGCCGGTCATCTCCGACTCCTCATACCGCGCGTAGTGGACCCGGTTCTTCTCGGCGTAGCCGCCGAAGCTGACCAGATCCATCTTCTGGGATTCCCCGGAAGACATGGTATCGCTTTTTACTGTGATCTTGGCTTCTCTCATAATTTCTCCTATAAAAAACAAGGAGAGCCGTTCCCTTTCGTCATCAGATTCTGTCGAAAAGGAGCAAGCTCCTTAAACCGGATTCTGATTTTTTCACATACCTCCGGCAAATTATTCAATCTATTATATATCATCCCCGCCAAAAAGGTCAAGAAATCCGGAGAGATATTTTCACTTTCCCGGATTCCACAAAAAATACATTTTTCCTCTTTTTAAAAAGAGTTCTTCGGGAAAATTGTAACAGATTATCTGTAAAAAACCCTCTTTTTCCCCATATATTCCGCTTTTCTGTTGCACCGGGGCCGGTTTTGTATTAGAATATGTCTATGTCTTGAATACGTTTGAAAAATAAAAGTTTCACCAGGAGGAAACATGGACCACGGAATACTTGTCACACTGATTTTATACTTTATCGTCATGTTCGGTATGGGCATCGCCCATTTCAATAGAAAAGAGAACCTGGAGGGCTACCTCCTCGGCGGCCGCAAGGTGGGGCCATGGGTTTCCGCCATGAGTGCGGAGGCCAGCGACATGAGCGGCTGGATGCTGATGGGCCTGCCGGGCTACGCCTACATGTGCGGCGTCAGCGCCTACTGGATCGCCCTGGGTCTGGCCATCGGCACCTATCTGAACTGGGTCTTCGTGGCCCAGCGCCTTCGCGTCTTCACCGCGGTGACCAACAACTCCCTCACCATCCCCGACTTCTTCGAGAACCGGTACGGTGACAAGAGCAAGATGCTCCGGGTTGTCTGCGCCGTCTTCATCTTCATCTTTTTCCTGATCTACACCGCCTCCAGCTTCGTGGCCGGAGGACGTCTCTTCAACACGGTGTTCGGCCTGGACTACGTGTCCTCCTTGATCATCACCGCCGGCATCGTGGTTTTCTACAGCTTCTTCGGCGGCTATACCGCTGTCTGCCGTACGGACTTCTTCCAGGGCTGCCTGATGTTCTTCACGATCATCATCGTCCCTGTCACCGCCATGATGGCCAGCGGTGGCCCCGCTGCCACGGTGCACAAGCTCCATGACATCAACGCCGGCTTCTTCAGCTTCTTCACCGACGCTACCGGTCAGTCCCTGTCCGCAGTGGCGATCATCTCCCTGCTGGCCTGGGGCCTGGGCTACTTCGGTCAGCCCCACATCATCGTGCGCTTCATGGGCATCCGCTCCGCCAAGGACATCCCCCAGGCGATCCGCATCGCCATGGTCTGGGTTGTCTTCTCCCTCTTCTTCGCCGTCGCCTCCGGCATGGTGGGCAGAGTCGTGCTGGGCGACACCCTCCAGGGCGTGCAGGCCGAGACTGTCTTCCTGACTCTGAGCGGCAACTACTTCACCTCCGTGGTGGCAGGTGTCATCATCGCCGCCATCCTGGGCGCCATCATGAGCACCTCCTCCAGCCAGCTGCTGGTATCCGCCTCCGCCATCACCACTGACTTCTACCACGCGCTGATCCGCAAAAACGCCAGCACCCACGAGCTGGTGATGGTCAGCCGCCTGGCGGTGTTCTTCGTGGCCATCTGCTCCATGCTGCTGGCCCTGAACCCCAACAACTATATCCTGGACCTGGTGGCTTACGCCTGGGCGGGCTTCGGCGCCGCCTTCGGTCCCCTGGTGCTGTTCTCCCTGTACTGGAAGCGCACCACCCTGAAAGGCGCCATCGCAGGCGTTGTCTGCGGCGGCATGACGGTCCTCATCTGGAAGAACTTCCTGGCCTGGACCAACCTGTACGAGATCCTGCCCGGCTTCATCATCTCCAGCCTGGCCATCTACATTGTCAGCAAACTGGACAAGGAACCCGGCAAAGCCCTCACCGACAAGTTCGACGAGGCCGTGTCCGTACTCCGTTCCGGCGAGGACATCCCGCCCTCCCGCAACGAGGACCTGTGATTCGGAACAGGCACCGGAAAAGTTGCAGGAAGAATTCGCAGGACAGCCTGCAGATCACCAGCAACAACCGGACCATGGAATCAGAACCGCCAGCCTTCACGGCCGGCGGTTTTTTCATGCCCGGAAGAAAGGCGCACACTCTTCCCGGTGAGCATTCCGGCAATCCCATATCATGCTCCATCCCGGTCAGCAGAAAACCCCCGCACAGGACTCTTGCCAGTCCCGTACGGGGGTCTTTTCCGTTCTTGTCATCTGCTTCATCCGGTCCGGACCGCAGGCCTCACCGGCTGTGCCAATCCGTCCGGGATGCGTCTCCGTCTTCCGGATCAGCGCATGCCTTCGATGAAATCCTCAAAGTAGTCGATCAGTTTGGGATGTCCCTTCACCGTCAGGTCCAGCAGGTCCAGACCGTAGGAGTTGTAGGGTTTCTCGGCCAGTTTCATCTCCAGGCCTTCCTTCTCGTACTCTTTCAGCATTTTCAGGACAAAGCGGTTCACTTCACCCTGGGCGTCCACGTTCAGAGGGATGATCCGGGTCTCCGGCTCGAAATCCTCCACCGTCAGGTCCCAGCCGCCGGGAATAGGCGGTTTGCGTTCCACTTTGATGAAATAGGTGGGAGAGAAGCCCGCATAAGTGCCGAAGGGTTTGAACATTTTCGCCTTCTGCAGCGGATATCCGTTCTCGTTGCCCCATTTGACAATCGCGTCGGACACCTCGTTGTTATGGATCATGCTGGGTAATGAATCTGTTTTCAATACTGCCATAGTCAATTCTCCTCCTCAGATATATAGTCACCGGCGTCCGTTATGGGAGACCGGCGGTACTTCCATCTCCATTTTACCGTATCCTGCATAATAATTCAATCAAAACGGGGGAATATCTGAGGAACCCCATGGGAATGCCGTCAGAGATGGTTTCCGCCGCCATGGCCTCCCTCACTTCCCGGGGACGGTCTCCTTCAGCACGGCAAGAAACTCCTGCCATACGCCGGGAAGCAGCGCCAGCGCCGCCTGCGCCTGGCTTCCCTGCCAGGCAAGGAACTGCCGGGTCTCCTCGTTGAGGGCCCGGTCCTTCCTGTATTTCCGGCAGATGCCGGCGGCCCAGAGGGCGTTGATATAGTCGTCGTGAAGCAGGCCCAGCATGTCCTGCAGCTGTTTCAGCCGCCGCAGGAGGTTCAGGTCCAGCCGCACCACGTCCAGTGTCTGCACCACATAGCGGAACCGTTTCACTTTGATGCGGATCTTGTGCAGGTCCTTCATCTCCCGGAAATCGGTGTACTTCCGGCTCATGTTCTCCAGCCGGTCCGCCCAGTGGGCCAGACGCCGTTCGGAATAGTCACGGACATGCTCCTTGGCGGAGCGCCATTTCAGTGAGCCCATGAGCCACAGCAGGAACCGTGCCAGCTGCAGAGTCCGCCCGTTGAGGCGGAACTTCCTATAGAACTTGGCGCTCTCCTCCTGCCGCAGCTCCTCCGCAACGCCTTCCAGCAGCAGGGGCTCCGGCATGGCGCAGCTGTCCCCGGTGATCGCGCCGTTGCTGTCGCAGCGCCGGTAACGCCGGCAGGTCTGCAGGAGCACATCCAGCTCCCGCATATTGGACAGCATCTCCGCGTCCTCCTTGAACTCCTGCTGCCAGCGGTAGACCACGTCGGAGGGGAGTCCCGCCTTGAAAAACACCAGGCAGGAGCGGAGACGCCGGAGTTTCACCCGGGTCTGGCGCACCAGCCGGGGATCCTCCCGGTTGCCGTCCAGCAGGTACCACTGCCAGCTGAGGCCGTAGACCTGCCAGCCCAGATAGTGGCCCATGACGGCCTTCACGCCCTCCTCCGGGTCCGCCGGCGGATAGGCCGCGCCGCCCATGGCCCGGAGCCGCAGTTTCAGATAGGGGTCCGCCAGCACGTAGCGGTCCTCCCCGGCCAGCACCTTCTCCGCCAACCGTTCCGCCTCTTTCTCGCCGCCGGTGCGGAACTGGATCACCACATCCTGCATGGTAGTGATACTGTCCCCCACGATGAGGATGCCGTCGCGGATCCGCACGGTGACGCTGCCGCCGCCGGCTTTCCGCAGCCGCGTCTCCCGGTACCGGGCATGGAGGTCGTCCCCGTAGGATTTCTCCCGCAGGCGCTCCTCCCCCCGCTCCAGGCTCAGCAGCGCCGCCATGGACGCCGCGAAATCAGCGGCCTGGTCCTCCTCCACCCGGTGGAGGCAGATGCTCTCAACCATGCCGTACCGGCACCTGGGCCGGCATTTTCTTTCCTTCCAGTCCCGCCAGGATGTTGTCCGCGGTGACCAGGGACATGGCGTCCTTGGTCTCGCCGGTGGCGGTGGCGATATGAGGCGTGATGGTGACTTTGCCGGTGGCCAGGAGAGGATGGTCCCCCGGGAAGGGTTCCGGATCCGTCACGTCAAGGGCCGCGGCGGCCAGCTTGCCGGAAGCCAGCGCCTCCGTCAGGGCCTCCGTGTCCACCACTTTGCCCCGGGACACGTTGATGAAACGGGCCCCGTCCTTCATCATGGCGAAGGTCTCTCTGTTGAACATGCCCTTCGTGGACTCGTTCAGGGTCACCGTCACCACCACGAAGTCGGACTGGGCCAACAGGTCCGGCAGGGTGGCGTAGGATGCCCCGATGGCCTCGTCGTCCAGCCGGCGGCTGCGGTTGTGGTAGAGCACCTTCATGCCGCTGGCCTTGGCCCGGGCCACGATGGCGCTGCCGATGTCACCCATGCCCACGATGCCCACGGTCTTGCCGTAGAGGGTCACACCCAGGCCGGGAGCCTTCCGCTCCGCCCAGGTGCCGGCGGCCACGTGGAGATGGCCCCTGACGATGCCCCTGGCGGTGTCCAGCATGAGGCCGTAGGCCAGGTCGGCCACGTCGTTCACCAGGATGCCGGGGGTGTGCCCCACTTTCACGCCCCTGCGGCTGCAGGCGGCGATGTCGATATTGTCGTAGCCCACGGAGGCCTGGGCGATGACCTTCAGCTTGGGCGCCTTCTCCAGGAGCGCCTCATCGATGCGGATATTGCTGACGGAATAGATGGCCTCCGCCTCCGCCAGCCAGGCGTCCCACTGCTCCGCGGGGACACGGCCCCGCTGCTGCCAGCTGTACAGGTCCACTTTGTCTTTCAGATAGTCATAGGCGGCCTGGCGGATCTTGCCGCTGCAGACCACCCTGCATTTTCTCAGGTCCATAACGTTCCTCCTTGCGGCGCCTCTCTCCGGCGCCCCTCTGTCACTCCAGTCCGGGCATGTTCCCCGTTCCGGATGGCTTTGTCTTCCCTGTCATGCCGATCTCCGGCATACTTCACCGGGATTCAGCACGTTCCGGCGCTTATCTCTTCTTGGGAGGCAGCACTTCCAGCCAGTAGTTGTCCGGATCGGCGATGAAATAGATGCCCATCTCCGGATTCTCGTAGACAATGCAGCCCATCTTGCGGTGCTTCTCGTGGGCCGCCTCAAAATCGTCAGCCTCGAAGGCCAGGTGGAACTCGTTCTCGCCCAGGTTGTAGGGCTCCTTCCGGTCTTTCAGCCAGGTGAGCTCCAGCTGGTGGCGGCTGCTGCCGTCACCCAGATAGACGATGGTGAAGGCGGGTTTCTCGATCCGCCGCACCTCTTTCAGGCCCAGGGCCTCCTCGTAGAACTTGAGGCTCTTCTCCAGGTCCAGCACGTTGAAGTTGTTATGCAAAAAGGTGAATGTCATGATGATCCCTCCTGTTTTTCCGACCTGTCCCGCAGGCAAAAAAATAACGGGACAGAGTATATACTCCATTCCGTTATTATACCACTAAATCAGTGGAAAAAGAAAATCTGTCTGATGAGAAGAAGGGCCAGGATGAACGTGGCCACCAGCTTGCCGGCGATGGCCAGGCACTGCATCTTCGCCGCTTTCCAGGCCAGGGCTCCGGCATAGCGGTTGCTCCGGGTCCGGCCGTACTCATAGGCGTAGGCCGCCAGGAAGGCCGCCACCGCGCCGCCCACCACGCTGCCGATGATGGGCAGCACCAGGGTGCCGCAGACGGTCCCCGCGAAAGTGGTGAGGCCCAGGATGCCCACCGCCCACCAGGGCATCTTCCTCGCCACCTTCTTGATGCCGAAGAAGGACAGCCCGAACTCCCACAGCTCCCCGAAGACATAGACGAAGGCCATGGCGGTGAGAAGCCGCATGTCCTGGTACTTGGCGGGATTGTAAAAGGCGAACCCGATTCCCGTCAGCATCATCAGGGTGTTCCCCGGCATGCTGAAAAGCGCCAGCAGGAACGCCAGCAGGATGATCAGTCCCGCGATCACCCAGTCCATCAGATAGGGATCCGCCAGAAACCGCTGCACCGTCACTTCCATCAGATCTGTTCTTCCTTTCCCGTCTTTCCCATAAACCCGGACCATATCACCCTTGTCCGCGGCCGGGCTTCCTTTCCCGCAGACCTGTCATTCTCCGCCTCCCCGCTCCGGCAGGGATTGCGGCAGTCCCCTCAGGGACTCTCTTTCCGTTTCGTCGGTGATTATTATAGCACACGGCGGCAGGGAAACATTGAAACGTATGTGAACTAAGCCCTTTCCGGGCCATTGTTCACAAAGACTCCACAAAGCCGGGCCGGTTTCTCCGCCCGGGGAGGGAATCGCGATGGTGGAAGTTTGCGCCTTCCTGAAAAAACCGTCCCACGCCTCCGCTCCGCCCGGCGGAGAAAGAAAATCCCCTGTTTTCTATAGGAAATGCCGCCATCCATTTGAAATGAAGCGGCTGAGATGGTAAAATATTTACTACAGATAACGAAACAATCTTGAAAACAGTGGCGGCGACGCCGTCCACACAGGAGGTAACACATGAATTCACTGATGCTCTCGATCTGCGGTCCGTCCCTCTGGGCCGTGCTGAAACCCTGGACCCACTCCGTGATGCTGTTCATCGGAGTGATGATTTTCCGTTTCCTGTTCAAACGGATCATGATCGCACTCATACGCTCCCTGGAGAAGAAGATGGATTTCGAGATCCTGGACAGTCTCCTGGACGCCTTCGACAAACCCATACAGGCGTTCCTGCTGATGCTGGCCATCTATCTCTTCGTCATCACCTGTCCGGTGGACATGGTGGCCGGACATCCCGCCGTGGACCAGGTGCTCCGCAGCTGCATCATCTTCTGCGTCATCTGGGGCCTGTACAACCTCTGTGACGTGGGGCACGGCTTCATCCTCCATATGATGAAGCGGGCCGGCCTCAACATCGACCACGCCATCGCAGGTCTGCTGTCCGCAGTGGCCCATATCCTGGCCGTGATGCTGGGCTTCGTGATGATCGCCAAAGAGTGGAACTACGACATCTCCGCCTTCATCGCCTCCCTGGGTATCGGCTCCCTGGCCGTGGCACTGGCCGCCAAGGACTCCCTGGCCAACGTCTTCGGCAGCGTCATCATCATCATGGACAAACCCTTCACCGTGGGTGACTGGATCAAGACCAACAGCGTGGAGGGCATCGTGGAGAAGGTCTCCTTCCGGAGCACCGGCATCCGCACCTTCACCCAGGAGCTGGTCTACGTGCCCAACTCCCTGCTGTCCAACACGCCCATCATCAACTACTCCCGCCGGCAGAAATACCGCATCCAGTTCTCCCTGGGGCTCACCTACAGCTCCACCGCCGACCAGCTGGAGCCGGTATGCGCCGACATCCTGGAGTTCTGCCGCCAGGACCCGGGACTCTACAGCGACACCAACGAGGTCAACTTCTTCGACTTCGGCGACAGCTCCCTGGACCTGCGCGTGGTATGCTACGCCAAGACCAACACCTGGCGTGAGTACCTGGAGACCCGTGAGCGCCTGAACCTGGAGATCATGAAGATTATGGACCGGAACGGCGTCGGCTGCGCCTTCCCCAGCATGTCCCTCTATATGGGCCAGTCCCTCAACGTGGACATGGCGCACCCGAAAGGTGTCCGCATCGACCCCATCGGCGCGGATCCGGTGCAGTCCATCGCCACCGAGGAAGGCATGGAAGTGGCCCGTGCCGCCCAGGCGGAGCGCGCCGCCCGGAAAGCCGCGCAGGCTGCCCAGGCCGCCAAAGAGGAGCCCATCGACCAGAAATAATCTGCCGCCGCGGGTTTCCCTAGCCGCATGATATAGTAGCGGTTGCATCCCGCAGAATGCCGCGGAAAACAGAATACGGAACACAAAACCCCTCCAGCCCGGATTCGCTCCGGACGGAGGGGGTTCTTTTTATGCTTTTTATGCTTAGCGCATACCTGTCTGATGCTTGGCTTGCGCTTATTCTATGTGTCTCTCGTGCTTATCTCACGCTTGTTCCAGGCTTCCGTTCACAGCCTCATTCCGCCCAGGGGCTGATAAGCTGGAAGCGGTTCACGTCCACCAGGCCCTTGTCGGTGAGGCGCAGGGTGGGGATTACGGGGAGCGCCAGGAAGGACAGGGTCATGAAGACGTTGAAGTCCTCCGGCAGGCCCAGCTCGGCGGCCCAGAAATGGAGCTGCTTCAGCTGGGCGTTCACGGCGGCGCCCTCCTTGTCGGACATCAGTCCGGCGATAGGCAGGGGCACAGTGGAGCGCACCTCGCCGTCGGCCACGATCACCAGTCCGCCGCCCACGGCCCGGAGCCGGTTGGCGGCCACGGCCATGTCCTCGTCGTTGGTGCCCAGGACAATCAGGTTGTGGGAGTCATGGGCCACGGTGGAGGCCACGGCGCCTTTCTTCAGGTTGAAGCCGTGGACAAAGCCCAGGCCGATGTTGCCGGTGTTGTGGTGCCGCTCGCAGACCGCCATCTTGAGGATGTCGTTCTCCGTGTCGCTGACCACCTGGCCATTCACCACTTTCGGCTCCAGCAGCAGGTCCTCGGTGAGAAGCTGCTCCCGGCAGATGCCGATGACGTGCATCTTGCGGCCGGCCTCGCCGGGGAAGGCGAAGCTCTCCGGGGTCATCTCCGGCATGTTCATGGAGCTGGCCACCGGTTCCAGCACGGAGACGCTCTCCCACTGGAGCTGGCGGTTCCGCACGATGGGCAGGCCCTTCTTGATCACGTGGACAGGCTGGAAACCAGCCAGGCTGTCGAAGACGTTGATATCGGCGAAGTATCCCGGAGCGATGGCGCCGGTGTCCTTCAGGCCGTAGCACTCCGCGGTGTTCAGGGAGGCCATGGGGATCAGCAGCTCCGCCGGACAGCCCTGGGTGACGCCGATCTCCAGCAGGTAGTTGACGCTGCCTTCGGAGATCAGGTCGTCGGCGTGCCGGTCGTCGGTGCAGAGGCAGCAGCGACGGCAGGTGTCCTCATTCACGACGGGAAGCAGGTCCACCAGATTGTGGGCGGCGGAACCCTCCCGCAGCAGGACATACATGCCCCGGCGCAGTTTCTCCCGGGCCTCCTCGGCGGTGACACACTCGTGGTCCGTATGGACCCCGGCGGTGATATAGGCGTTGAGGCTCTGCCCGGTGAGGCCGGGAGCGTGGCCGTCGATGACACGGTCACAGAAGAGAGCCATCTTGGCCATGGCCTCCGGCGTGCGGAAGAGCACTCCGGGGACATCCATCATCTCGCCCAGACCCAGCACCCAATCATTCTCGTCCTTCAGCTCCGCCATGTCGGCGGCGGACAGTGCCGCCCCGGCGTTCTCCATGGACGTGGCGGGAACGCAGCTGGGCAGCATCATATAGACGGAGAAAGGCATGTCCTCCGTCTCCTTGAGGAAGAAGCGGATTCCCTCCGCCCCCATGACGTTGGCGATCTCGTGAGGGTCGGCCACCACGCCGGTGACGCCGTTCAGGAGAAGGATCTTCACCATCTCCCGGGGCGCCAGCATGGAGCTCTCCAGATGCACATGGGCGTCGATGAATCCCGGCGTCAGGTACTTGCCGGTGACATCGATCTCCTCCTTGCCTCTGTAGCTGCCAAGGCCCACCACCTTGTTGCCGCTGATGGCCACGTCCACATCCTCCCACTCCCGTGTGAAGACGTTGAACACATGGCCGCCTTTCAGCACCAGTCCCGCCGGTTCCTCCCCGGCGGCGATGCGGATCTGTTCTTCCAGTGAAGTCTCTCTGCAGTATTTCATCAAGCCACCCCATTATCTCTCTCGATTTGTATAAACTTCCGGTTTTATTATACCATAGATGACTTTAATCTTCACATCCACTGCACAGATTGCCAATTTTCTGCTATAATGAAAGCCTGATATGTTAACCCGGACGCGGTTCTTTAGGCCGCTGTCCTCTGAGAAAGGACGTATTTATGGAAACCTACCTGCCTTACCTGATAGTCTGCCCCCTGCTTTTCCTTGCGGGATTCGTGGACTCCATCGCCGGCGGCGGCGGACTGATCTCCCTGCCGGCCTACCTGCTGGCCGGAGTGCCGCCCCACATGGCCCTGGGCACCAACAAGTTCAGCTCCACCTGCGGCACCAGCATCTCCACCATCCGCTTCGCCATGAACGGCTTCATCAAAGTGCGGCTGGCGGTGGTCTGCGTCATCTTCGCCTTCATCGGCTCCTCCATCGGGTCACGGCTGGCCCTGCTCCTCAGCGAGAAGATGGTGGGACACCTGATGATCGTCATCCTGCCCCTGGTGGCCTTCTACGTCCTGCGGAACAAGAAACTGAGCCAGGCTCCCGAGCTGATCGAGCCGGAACCGGATGAGCGCACGCCCTATATCTGCGCAGCCGCTGCCCTCGTCATCGGCTGCTATGACGGCTTCTACGGCCCGGGCACCGGCACCTTCCTGCTGCTGGTCCTCACCGGCTGGGCCAAACTGGGCCTCCGGACCTCCGCCGGCCTGACGAAAGTCACCAACCTGACCTCCAACGTGGCGGCCCTGGTGACCTTCATCCTCAGCGCCAAGGTCTACTACCCCCTGGGCATCGCCGGCGCCATCTTCAATATCCTGGGCAACTACGTGGGCTCTGGCATGGTGCTGAACAACGCCCAGAAAGTAGTGAAGCCCATCATCTTCATCGTCCTTGGACTGCTGTTCATCAAGATCCTGCTCCAGGGATAGGAGAAAGACCGGTAACGCCGGACCCGCACAAAAGAACATACTAAAAACAGAATAGGAAACAAAGACGACGGAACACAAAAGCCGTACCAAGACTGCGGAAGACGCAGTACGAGGTATGGCTTTTTTTATTATGATATGTCTGATTCGACAGCAGGTCTCTTTCACGTTCTCCTGTTCAGGATGTTATCCATCTACGGCTGACAGCGCAATCCAGCGGCCGGCACCTCCCTCAGTCGAAAGGCACGCTGCTGGCGCGGCACCAGCCGAAGCTGACGAAGCTGCTGTGCTCCAGGGTGACGGTCTGGTTCTTCTCCTGGACCAGCACCACCCGGGGCTTGTCCATGTTTCCCACCTTGGTGATCACCACCACGCCGGCCTTCATCTCCGCCGAGGGAAACTCACGCCAGGTCTCGTCGAACTCCAGGTAGTAGGTTCCGGGAGGCATGTCCAGTCCCGTGTACCACATGCCGTCCTCCATCAGGTAGGTACCGTCAGGCTGCCGGGCAGGCCGCGTCTCGTTACCGAACACATAGGCCCGGGTGCCGGGCTTAATCTCGAATTTGACGCCGAAGGGGATCATCTCCGGGCTCCGGTTAGGACTCTTGTGGTCCTTGCCGTTCGTCTTGTGCTGCTCCCAGCCGCCCTCCGTGGACTCGAAAATATAGAACAGTCCGTTGTAGGGCAGGTCCTTTCCCATCACGTACTTTCCCGGTCCCAGGGACAGGGGGCCCGGATAGGCTACGGGATACTCCGCCGCGGCTTCCGCCCGGTTCATGCCCACTTCCGCCAGTCCGGCGCCAGCCAGCCCGGCTATAACCACACCGGCGGCGATGCCTAGCGCACACAGCGCCAGGGCCACGTTTCTTGCCAGTTTTCTGACCAAATCAGTTCCTCCTCAGTCCGACTCTCTGGGAATGCTGTTCATCTTCACGTTTTCCAGGGACTCCGCGGAGAACTTCTTCTCCTCCACCTTCTCCTTGTCCAGCTTCATGGTGTTGTCCTCTTCCCGGACAAACTCCACCTCGCCGTCCTTGTCCACGATCATCTTCTTCACGGAGCGGTCATCCGGCACGGTGTACATGCGGTCCAGCAGCATGTTCTCCAGGATGGAGCGCAGGCCGCGGGCGCCGGTGCCCTTCTCCAGAGCGGTCTTGGCGATATGGCGCACGCCCTCGTCGGTGAACTCCAGCTCCACGTCGTCGTACTCGAACATCTTCTGGTACTGCCGCACCAGGGCGTTCCGGGGCTCCGTAAGAATACGGCACATCTCGTCCTCGCTGAGCTCATGCAGCGGCGCGATCACCGGCAGACGGCCCATCATCTCGGGGATGATGCCGAAGTTGCGGATGTCCTCCGCGGTGACGTCGTCAATCAGCTCGTTGTACTCGGACTCCTCCTTCTTCTTGGGGTCCAGGTCCTCCGTGGCGAAGCCCACCACGCCCTTCCGGTGCTTGCCCAGCCGGTCGGCGATCTGCTTCTCGATTCCCGGGAAAGCGCCGCCCACGATGAAGAGGATGCGGCTGGTGTCGATCTGGTTGGTGTCCCCCTCGGGGTGGCGGCGACCGTTCTTGCCGATGTCGGAGATGGTGCCCTCCATCAGACGCAGCAGGGCCTGCTGCACGTCCTCGCCGGTGACGTCACGCTTGTTGGTGGACCCGGTGCGGCTGCAGGAGATCTTGTCGAACTCGTCCAGGTAGACGATGCCCATCTCCGCCCGCCGGATATCCCCGTCGGCGCTGGCCACCAGGCGCACCAGGCAGGATTCCGGGTCTGCGCCGGCATAGCCGTTGGCCGTCAGGGTGGTGCAGTCCGTGATGGAGAAAGGCACGTCCAGGATCTTGCCCAGGGCCTTGACGATGGCGGTCTTGCCCACGCCGGTGGGGCCCAGCATGAGGATGTTGGATTTCTCCATCTCCACCACGTTCTTCTCCAGCATGTAACAGCTCTTCAGGTTCTGCGCGTGCTTCAGGGATTTGTAATGGTTGTAGACAGCCACGGAGAGGACTTTCTTCGCCTTCTCCTGGCCGATGATGTACTTGTCCAGATGCCGTTTGATCTGGGAGGGTGTGAAGGACAGCCGACGGTTGTTTTCCGGCGCCGTGGCTTTCTTCTTCACCGTCTTCTGCTCGGCCACAGGCTCCTCCGCCTTCTCCTTGATGGCGGTGTTCTCCGCGGCTTTCTCCGATTTCTCCTCGCTGCCTTTCAGCTCGGCTTCCAGCATGTCCAGCCGGATACGGTTCAGGTCCACCTCCATGTGCCGGTGGCAGAACTCGCAGATATTGATTGCTCCGTCTTTCACAGTGACCATGGGGATTTTGGGATTCTCCACCGCCCCGCAGATACTGCAGATACGTTTGCTCTCCATCGTTGGCTCCTCTCTGTCCGGCATTGCCGGATCCGTCTCCAGACCGGGACCGTCATCTTCCGGCCCCCCATCCGTCCGCCGGCATGCGGCCGGCTTCCGGTCTATCTTCTTTTGCTGATATTTCCATGATATGACCTATTATACGCTCTAATTGTGGATAAATTGTGACGGATAAGCGGTCTTTGGTTATATTCCCTATTATACACCTTTTCTGTAACATTTCCTATTTGACAAAAATTGCCCTCGATGATATAGTTATAAGCTACACTGGTAAAATATTCTTTTCGTAACGCTTCATGAATCCGGAGGAGGCGATTGTCCATGACACATGATGAGGAAAAGGACATGAATGACATGCCCAAATTGGTGATGGTACAGGGGATGAGCCTGAAAGGCGAATTCTTTCTCCTGGTCCGCGCCGCCCTCGTAAGCTGTATCTGCGTCGGACACTTCTTGCTCAACAAGTTCACCACTCTCGAGACCATCGGGATGCTGGCCCTGGTGATTGTCTGGATGGTGCTCGCACACACCACTGACTGGGATGTGCGGATCAGCACCGGCGACAGCGACGGGAACCGGGACGACCGGTGATCCTTGGGCCCATGTTCGGGATAGACGGGAACAGCTAGGAAAAGAACCCATAATGAAAGGCGCTACTGCGAAGTAGCGCCTTTTTTCTATGTCCGGATATATCTCTTGTCACCCCTGGAGTTTCGCACCGCAATACGGGCAGAAAGCAGCACTGTCCCCTACTTTCTTGCCGCACACGGGACAGAAATTGCGTTCAGCTGGTTGTGTCCCGGGTCGCGTCCCGGAGCCTGTCGCCTGTTCCCCTCCACTGGCATTGGTTTCCGCATTCCGGTCAACCGTCATCTGTTCTGCCGGCACAGGTTGATTGGCCGCTTCCAGTTCCCGCTTGATGTCAGGTCCATAGGCATTGTCACCTTTATCCCCTTTGGCAAAAAGACAGTACAGGCCCACCACGGACAGTGCGCCATAGACGACCTGCTTCAGAACCCCACCTGCGCCGGAAGCGGAAGGCAGGATGGCATCGAGAGTTATCACATCATAGACGGCGAAGCCCACCAGCACCGCCGGGATTGTCAGCGGTTTGCCAAAATCATGGAACCGCTTGGCCAGATTGCAGAACTTCAGATATATGATGACCAGCAGAACCAGTAACCAGAAAAGCAGAATGTCATCCTCGGCAAACAGTGCCTTCATTAAAAAAACCGACACGATTGCATTGATCATTGTCAGCGCAAGAAGCACAAGGAAGTACCTCTTGCGGTTCCTTCTCCCCTTCCAGGTGAACATCGCAGCCGGTGCGAAAAGAGGCATCCGGGTGATTTCCGCCGCGAACTCCGGTTTTCTGCCAAACATATTCCCATCTTCTTTCGTTATGCTTTTTATTACAATGACATTATAACAATTTATTAGGAGATGTTCCATTTATTATGCGGCCGCGCACACAAAAAAAGCCATACGGCAATGCCGTATGGCCTTGTTCTCTGGTGATCCTGCCCGGAGTCGAACCGGGGACCCCCCGCTTAGGAGGCGGGTGCTCTGTCACCCCTGAAGTTTCGCACCGCAGTACGGACAGAAGCGGGCACGTTGGCTGACTTTCTCCCCACACATGGAACAAAAATTGCGCGTGGCCTTCCCGGCGATCTTCTCTTCGTCTTTCTCCACCGGTTCCGCAGCAGACTCTGCGTCAGCAGCCACCGGCTTCTCCACCGGTTCCACATCAGACTTTGCGTCAGCGTCCACCGGCTCCTCCAGCGGTTTCAAGGCAGGCTCCGCGGCGTCAGCGGCCGGCTTCACCGGCACATTCCCAACGACCTTGGGCATAGCAGAGAACTGCTTCTTCCCTGCTTCCGTGACAAGCGCCTCCTCGGCGGTGGTCATTTTCTCACCCGCTTTCACAACGGGCTTCACCGGAGCGGCCACCTTTTCTTCTGCCTCTTCCAGCAAGATATCCGGGCCGTAAGGATTGTCGCCTTTCGTGCCTTCCACAAACAGGCAGTACAGACCGAAAAACAGTGTGATAGCCAGACATATCAGCCGGCCTCCGGAGAAATCCCCGGCTCCCCACACAGCCGTCATGTATTCATTTGCCAGTGACGCAGCCAGACAGACCAGCGCCGGCTTCATCGTGTGTCCCATATCGTGAAAACGTTTCACTAAATTGCAGAACGCCACATACGCAATCAGGAGAATCAGCCCGCCCCAGATAAACCAGCTGCCATCCCGGTGTATAACTGAGTTCACCAGCAGGATACTGGAAATCGTCGAACCTATCGTTGTAAACAGCCCGATAATGAAAAAACGCTGTCTGTTTCTTCTCCCCTTCCAGGTGAAAAGCGCATGCGGTTCGAATAGCCCTGCCAGGGTGATCTCGGCAGCAAATTCCGGTTTTTTGTCAAACATATGAACAACTCCTTTGATAATACAAATCACATACCTGAAATCCGGAAACCACTCCGGAATCCGTCAGTCTTTTTTTCCGGCAGCGGCTTCCGTCCCGGAACGGCCTTCCAGTCTCTCGCCGCAATACGGACAGAAAACAGCATCGGTCCCTACTTTCTCTCCACACATGGAGCAGAACTGCCGCACCCGCTTTCCGTCCGTCTCCACTACAGTGCCCGTGCCGGCGGTCTCCGCTACCGCTGCGGTATCCGTGACAGCGGTCCCCTCTGCCACGATGGACTCCCTTCTGTCCGGCTTCGCTGCCACTGCCTTCTCTGTCAGGGCAGCTGCGGCAATTCCGCCACTCCCGTTCCCGTCCGGCTCCTGGATATCCCGGAAAGCGCCCGCCAATGCCAGGGCCTCAAGCTCCCTGATATCCGGACCATAAGGATTGACTCCGGCCACTCCCTCGGCAAACAGGCAGTACAGATTGATCACGACGATATAGACCTCCGCGAAGACGACCATGGCCTCGACAAATTCACTGTTGGCGGTTGTAACCTCCAACAGCTGGAACACGAGGATCCATACGTAGACAAAAAAGACCGCCACGGCATGAAACATCGTTTTTCCCACATCATGAAGACGTTTCGCCATATTGCAGAAATTCAGATAGAACAGCCACATCAGAATCAGCTTCCAGACAAAAACGCCGCTGCCATGAGTAGCTTCCCATTTTACCATCACCGAAGCTGCCCCGTTAACCAGTATTATCATCACCAGCAGAAAAACGATGGCATACTGTCTCCGGCATACCCGTCCCGTCCAGGCAATCAGCTTTTCCGGTTCAAATGCGCCCATCACCGTAGTTCTCACATCAAAATACGGTTTTAGTCCAAGCACTCCCTCAACCCCTTTTCCTGTGCCATCCATTTCCGGCAATCCGGACAGCCCGGCCGGGTCTCTCCCGCTCCTGCCGGCCGTCTTTTCCGTCTCTACCCCTTTTATCTCTGTATCAGGCTATCCTTTTTATATAATAATGTATTCACTATTGTATATCCTACAGGCCGGAAAATCAATCTCACATCAATGGAAAGGACCGGGAATCTTCTCCGGCAGCACCGCCGGCAGCGGCAGAACCCGGAATGACCAATAAGCTCCGAGGCGATATCCAGTATAGACGGGAACAGCTGGGAAAAGAACCCATAAAGAAAAGCGCTACTGCGAAGTAGCGCCTTTTTTCTATGTCCGGATATATCTCTTGTCACTTCTGAAGTTTCGCACCGCAATACGGGCAGAAAAGAGCTGTTTCATTCACTTTCTCCCCACACATGGCGCAGAACCGCCGGGGCTGTCTGTTTTGACCGGCATCCTGCCGTGACTCATCCACAGCGGTTTTTATCGGCTTCTTTTTCTCTTCTGCACCTTTTGCGGCTTTTTTCCCGGCCACCGCTTTCTTTGCCACATGGCCCCTGTTTTCTTTCCCGGTGACCGCTTTCTTTGCCTCTATCTCCGCCTCCCTGCGGAGCAGCTTCAGCTCCCGCTCTCTGACAGGGTCGGGACCATATGCGTTGTCCCCCTTCTGCCCCGTGGCGAGAAGAGCGTAAAATGACACACCGGCTATACAGATCAGAGCGCCAATCGAGAACAGGGCGGCAAGCCCATCACGGAACATGGCTTTGCCCATTGCGAGCCCCAGAACTATCATGGCTATCTCTGCCAGGAAGACATTGACAGCAAGCGTCATTGTCTTCCCGAGATCATGGAGCCGCTTGGCTATGGCGCAGGCATACAGATACATGGCAAACACTATCACCAGCAGCGACAGATAGCCCGGTGGAAGAGGGCCAAAGATCGCATTCGTGAGCTTCTCCACCCCGTGCATCGCGAAGAATATCACCACAAACCCCTTCCGGCTCATTCTTCCCTTCCAGGTGACAAGGCTCTCCGGCCTCAAAACCGACATGGCGGTGATCCGCGCATCAAATTCCGGTTTCCTTTCAAACAACATATTTACAACCCCTTTTTCATTGATAGCAGTATTATATCAGTTGAAAGAGACAGATTCTGTCCACACGCAGACTATCCGACCGCACAAAAAAAGCCATACGGCAATGCCGTATGGCCTTGTTCTCTGGTGATCCTGCCCGGAGTCGAACCGGGGACCCCCCGCTTAGGAGGCGGGTGCTCTATCCATCTGAGCTACAGAACCACATGCATAAAAGAGCGGCTCAGAGGACCGTCACTTTTCTACCGCGCATCTCTCACAGATGCTCCGCCATGCCGGGAGGCATACTCCACTCAACCCGTACCTGGGTCTTCATCCACATCCGGGTCAGGCAGGTCTGGAAATTGTCCAGACTTTCCAGCGGGTCCATGGTCACTTCCTGGAACTCACGGATCGTATCGCCACAGGGAATTTCAAAGGTCTGTTTCTCCGCTAAATACGTTTCCACAGCTTCTTTCTGCTCGGGCAGAGGGAAATGCACCTGGGCTTCACGGGTAGCTTCGTCATACTCTATATATCCATAATGACCACGGAAGTTAATGGTCACTGCATACTTGCTCATAGTTTCCCCTCCTCAGATTTACCATACTATTATATCAGTATTTCCCTGATTTAACAATATGGAATCCGAATTACTGCTCATCCCGGGGATTTCTCCGTCTGGAAGGCTGCAGTCTCTCCTCCATGGGGATCTGCGCCATGCGCTCCGCCGTGGCCAGCTGGGCCCTCTCGTAGAGGACGCTCTGGGCGCTGACGATGTCGCCCTTGCCAGGCACCACCCGGCGGTAGTTGCCGTTGGACTGCATGATATGGGCGCCCACGTTGTCCGCCAGGTACAGCTGGAGGATGTCCTTGATCCGGGCCACATGCTCCTCGTCCTCGATGGGGAAGAACAGCTCCACCCGGTCGTTCAGGTTGCGGGGCATCCAGTCGGCGCTGCTGAGGTACAGCTGCTCGTTGCCGCCGTTGCGGAACCAGAAGATGCGGCTGTGCTCCAGCTGCCGTCCCACGATGCTGCGGACGGAGATGTTCTCGCTGATGCCCTTGAGGCCCGGCCGCAGGGTGCAGATGCCCCGGACGATGAGCTCGATGCGCACGCCGGCCATGGAGGCCTCGTAGAGCTTCTCGATGACGGGCTGGTCCAGGAGGGAGTTCATCTTGGCGATGATATGGCCCTGGCCGCCGTTCTTGGCGATAAGGATCTCGTTGCCGATGAGCTCGTAGATCTTCTCACGGAGTCCCAGAGGCGCCATCACCAGCTTGTTCCAGATGGGGGCCCGGCTGTAGCCGGACAGCAGGTTGAAGAAGGCCGATGCGTCGCTGCCGAACAGGTCGTTGGCCGTCATGAGGCCCATGTCCGTATAGAGCTTGGCCGTGCTGTCATTGTAGTTGCCCGTGCCCAGATGGACGTAGCGCTTGATGCCGTCGGACTCCTGCCGCACGATGAGGATGATCTTGGCGTGGGTCTTCAGTCCCACCAAGCCATAGATGACATGGGCTCCCGCCTGCTCCAGCCTGCGTGCCCAGAGGATGTTGTTCTCCTCGTCAAAGCGGGCTTTCAGCTCCACCAGCACCGTGACCTGCTTGCCGTTCTCCGCCGCCCGGGCCAGAGCCGCCACGATAGGCGAGTTGCCGCTGACGCGGTACAGGGTCTGCTTGATGGCCAGCACCTTGGGGTCGGAGGCGGCATCGTTCACCAACTTCACCACCGGGTCGAAGCTCTCATAGGGATGGAAGAGGAGGATGTCCCGCTTCCGGATCTGCCCGAAGAGATCACCGTACTCCGGCAGCTCCAGGGGCTTCTGGGGAACGAAAGGCTCATGGAGCCAGGGCCACATCTTATCCTGGCCGATGAACTTGAAGAAGCAGGTGGCGTCCAGGGGACCGTTGATCTCGTAGACCTCCTCCTCCTTCAGGGAGAGGTTGTCCTCCAGGAACCGCTTGATCTTGCTGTTGCCGTTACGTGCGATCTCCAGCCGTCTGGCGGCGCCGCGTTTCCGCTGCCGCAGGGATTTCTCCACCTCGCTGAGCAGGTCGTCGATATCGTCCTCCTCCACGTCCAGGTCGCTGTCACGGGTGAGCCGGAAAGGCACCACGTCCAGGATCTGGCAGCCGTTGAAGAGGTACTTGCAGTGGATGGCGATGAGCTCCTCCAGGAAGACGAAGCTGCGCCGCGCCTCCGTGGGGACCTCCAGCAGCC
This sequence comes from uncultured Negativicutes bacterium, assembly GCA_937926555.1. Lineage (GTDB taxonomy): Bacteria > Bacillota > Negativicutes > Acidaminococcales > Acidaminococcaceae > Succiniclasticum. Next base: position 25,374 of record CALAZX010000222.1, read on the forward strand.
GGGGCAGGCCCGCGGGGACCTGGACCACGCTCATGCTCTCCGCGCCTTCCATGGTCACCAGCTGCACCGCCAGGTTCAGGGTCTTGTTGGCCAGGAAGGGGAAGGGCCGGGACGCGTCCACCGCCATGGGCGTCAGCACCGGGTACACCACCTCCTGGTAGTAGTTCTCCAGCCAGGCCTGCCCCTGGGGGCTGCACTCCTCTATCTTCTTGATCTCCGGACCGCCGGCGGCCTTCAGGTCCGCCAGCACCTCCGCCAGCATCTTGCTCTCCAGCTTCATCTGCTCATGGGCCGCCAGGGAGATCTCCTCCAGCTGCTTCCGCACCGTCAGTCCGGAGGGGTCCTTCTTGTTGATGCCGCTCTCGTACTGGTCCCACAGGCCGGACACCCGGACCATGAAGAACTCGTCCAGGTTGGAGGCCGTGATGGCGATGAATTTCAGCCGCTCCAGAATGGGCGTCTTGGCCACCTCCGCCTCCCGCAGCACCCGCAGGTTGAATTTCAGCCAGCTCAGCTCCCGGTTGAAGTAGTATTCCGGTCTGGAAAGATCCACTGCCTCCGGCAGCCCGCTGTTCTTTTTCATATTCTTGGTCATTCCGATCCACCCGATCTTTCGTAATGTACCGGCGCGTGTTGCCGCGCCGCCGGCGTCCGCCCTCCCGCGGCCGCCTCTTTATATCATGCTAGTCCAGGCTCTCCACCCGTTCCAGCTCCACTTTGAAACCGTAGACTTCCTCCATCATCAGCACTTTCGACGCGAAGGTCCACTCCTCCAGGTCCAGGTCCATGTCGCTGACCACTTTCAGCACCATGAGCCGGTTCTTCAGCTGCACCTTGCAGCCCTTGATCTTCTGCAGATAGCTCCGGTCCAGGGCGTCCGCCAGCCGCACGATGGCCGACAGTTTCGCCACCAGGGGCACCATCTCGTCATCCAGCCCCTCCATGGGGCGGGAAGTCCGCTCGAACACGTTGTGGGCATGGTAGTAGGACGCCAGGGCGATGATCTTCTTGTCCCGGTCCGTGAAGCCCATCAGGTCCGTGCCCATGATCAGCTGGTAGGAGTACAGGGAATGGCTCCGCATGGAGATGTACTTCCCGATGTCGTGGAGGATGCAGGCCGCCCGCAGCAGAAGCCGGCTGTGCTCGTCCATGCCGTACTTCTTCCCGATCTTGTCGAAGATGGTCAGGGCCAGCCGCTCCACCTGGGTCACATGGCCGTAGTCGTACTGGTAGGTCTCGCCGATATGATGCACCAGGCTCATCTGCTCGTCCTCCAGCTGCTCCACGAAGGCCGCGTCCCTGGCGGGGCCGATCTCCATCATCCGCATGCCGTCGATGAACTCGTCGGAGGTCACCACGATCTCCCTGGCCGCCGGGGCCAGGTCCAGCAGCTGCTCGTACAGCAGCACCATGGGCAGCACCAGCTCGCCCTCCGTCTCCTTCAGGCCGTACAGCTTCATCAGCTGCAGCAGGTTCAGTTTCCGGATGGTGTCGAAGAACTCCCGGAAATCCTCCGCCGCCAGATGCTGCACCCGGTCAGAGGACTGCCTGCCCATGACTTTCAGCAAGAGCTCCGTCTCCGTGCCGGAGAGGATGATATGTTTCACCTTCCTGCCCTCCATGGCCCGGCGCACCGGTCCGATGGTGCTGGCCAGGAACTCCATCAGCGCCTTGTTGAAATGGCGGCTGCTCCGCTGGTAGGTGTTGAAACTCTCCTTGATGCGGATGACGCCGATATGGAAGTTCTTCTGGAAGGCGATCCTGTTATCCTCCAGCAGGGTCACGCCCAGTCCGCCGGAGGAGATGTCCATGAAAAGACAGCCGTGGTCCGTGGACACCTCGTTCTCCCGCAGTGTCTGGCGGATGGCCACGTACTTCATGTAGATCTCCATGGGCATCTCCACCACATCCACATTGAGTCCGGTCCGCAGCCTGATCTGGTCCAGCAGGAACACCTTGTTCTGGGCCTCCCGGATGGCCGTGGTGGCCTGGACCCGGCATTTCTCCACGCCGTAGCCCTCCATCA
>CALAZX010000223.1 GCA_937926555.1 uncultured Negativicutes bacterium
ATGTCTACCGGCTGGAGAAACAGGGCGTGCGCCGTATCCGCGGCATGCTGTCCCGTTTCATCAGCGAGTTCCGCAAAGGCTGAGCCGGATGCCGATTTTGAAGAAAACAGGTCGAAATGCGGCAAAAAACGGCAGAAAATGATGATAATCGCATAGAATCATCTTTTTTGAGATTAATTCCTGCGTTAAATTGCCAAATCTTTTCCGATTATATATAATTATAAGGAATTGGTTGCAGAAAGGGGAGAACGTCATGGGTATCGGCAAAACGGTATGCAGCCGGATCCGGAACGCGAGGGCCAGTCTGGACAACGCGGAACGCAGTTTCCGCGACAACCGGTCGGTCCGGGGCGAGCTGGATCTGATGCTGGCGGAAGCCGAGCTGCAGAATATCAGGCAGAAACGGCCGGGCTGGGTGAGCTGGACCCGCCAGACCTTCGCGGCCCTGGCCGCGGTGGTGATCCTGGCTGCAGGCGGCCTGGGATGGTGGTGGGCAAGCAGCACCAATCCCGCCGTCAATGCAGGGTATGGCAGTGATGCCCATGCCGCGGCGGCTCCCGTGGCGGAGACCGCGGGAACCCGTTCCACCGTCCCTGCGGCGGGAACAGGAACGTACGCGGCGGAGACGGTCTCCCGGGAGAACGGGGCCGGGAAGGCTGACCGGGCGGGACGTCCGGACAGCGGGACCGGAATCCGTCAGGAGGAAGCCGGCCCGCGGCCGGAACGGGTGAAACTCTCCAACACCCGGATGCAGCAGCTGATCCGTTCCGGACGGCAGGAACTGAGCGGCTACTGAGCCCATTGGCGCTACAAGGCGGCGCGCCGTCCCGGGCAGAAGACAGGTCTGCCCGGGACGGTGCGCGGCACCATGAGAAAGTCTGAGAATGCAGTCATGCATTTTTGATAAAGAAGTGACAAACAATAAATTCCTAATAAAATCAGGGAGGTTTCAATTAATGAACAAACACGCTTTTGCGAAGCAACTGGCATTAGGACTGGCAACAACCATGCTGGCGGCAGCTCCGGTATTCGCGGAGACCACTCCCAGTCTGTCCCAGACGGTGGATACCCGTACCGGACAGCTGGAGAGCCGTGAACAGCCTCTTGGCGTGGCCAACACGCCCGAGCCGGAACTGGGCAATGTGGCCGCACCGGCCCGCGAGCTGACGGCCGCTCCGGTGAACCCGGACCTGGCTCCGTATCTGGGCAAGACCATCACCAAGATCTCCATCGAGGGGAACAAAGAGATCCCCACCGACGCGATCCTCTCCTATGTGACCAGCAAGCCCGGCCTGAAACTCACCGAGGAAGGCCTGAACAGAGATATGCAGGGCATCTATTCCATGGGCTGGTTCTATGACCTCCGTCCGGAGTTCAACCTGGTTCCGGAAGGCGTCCAGGTGACCTACCGGGTCATGGACAATCCTCCCCTGTCCAAGGTGGTTGTGACGGGCAACACGCTCCTCAGCAACGCCCAGGTGCAGAGAGTGATGGACCTTCCTGTGGGCAAGATGGTGAACCTCCGGGAAGTCAATGAGAAACTGATGAACCTGGAAGCCATCTACAAGAAAGAGGGCTATATCCTGACCCGTGTCACCGACGTGCAGCTGAAACCCGACGGCACCCTGATGGTGCAGCTCAATGAGGGCATCGTGGAAGGCTTCAAGGTGAAGGGCAACGTGAAGACGAAGGACTATGTCATCCTCCGGGAGATGCGTCTGAAGAAAGGCCAGCCTTTCAACGCCCTGCTGGCGAAACGCAGCATGCAGCGTATCTACAACCTGGGCTTCTTCGAGGACGTGAATGTCCGCCTGAACCCGGGCCGCAACCCCAACGCCGTGGAAGTGGAGATCAGCGTGGTTGAGATGAACACCGGCACCTTCGGCATCGGCGCCGGCTACAGCGATGCGGACGGCTTCATCGGTATGGTATCCCTGGGCGACAAGAACTTCCGGGGCACCGGCGACAGCGTGAACATCCGCTGGGAGTTCGGCGGCGCTGACAACAAGAACTACGAGTTCACCTACACGAAACCCTGGCTGGACAAGAAGGAGACCGCTGCGTCCCTGTCCATCTACAGTATGAAGAACGAATATGCGGACTACAACCGCAACGGTGACGAGATCGCCCGTTACGACAAGAAACGTATCGGCCAGGAACTGACCTTCAGCCGCAAGGAGGGCGAGTACATCGCCAACTTCGTGACCCTGAAGAACCGCGACGACAAGTACGAGGGCGCTGTAAGCGGCTACGCCACCCAGTACTATGAGCCGAATTATGTTATTCCTGAAGATGAGAAGGGGCATATCCCCGAATCTGCAGCGGAGCGCCGCAAAGAGAACTTCGGCGTGACCCACAGCATCGGCTACTCCCGTGTATATGACTCCCGCGACAATATCTACGACGCCCACGAAGGCAAACGCAACTCCTACTCCATCGAGTACGGCGGACTGGGCGGCGACTTCGACTTCACCAAGTATGTGGTGGATTACCGCTACTACTTCCCCCAGGGCCGGAACGTCATCGCCACGGACCTGTCCGCAGGCTACGCGGCAGGTAATATGCCCCTGAGCCAGCGCTTCTCCATGGGCGGCGCCGACACCCTGCGCGGCTACAAGGACGACCAGTTCAAGGGCAACAGCATGGTGAAAGGCACCATCGAGTACCGCGTGCCCCTGGTGAAGAAAGTACAGGGCGTCCTCTTCATGGATAGCGGCTATGCCTGGGATAAACGCTTTGAGGATGCGTTCGACATGAGCAAAGTCAAATTCAGCTACGGCGCCGGTCTGCGTATCAACTCCCCGCTGGGACCCATCAAGCTGGACTACGGCTACGGCTCCGACGGCGGCCGGTTCCACTTCAGCTTCGGCGGCCAGTTCTGACCGGTCGGCGACATGAGAAAGATATTTCCCCACCTGCTGCCGGGCCTGGCCCTGACAGGCATGGCGGTCCTGGGTCTCACGGCCCCGGCTGCCGCGGCCCCGGTGACCCGGGTGGAGGTGACGGTCCGCGATAGCGGACGGCAGGCCAGCCCCCGGCTGCTGGAGCGCATGGCTTCCAGCATGCAGGTGGTGGCGGAACAGCTTTTCAACGGCAAGGACAGCAGCCTGGTGGAAGAGGAGCGGGACGACTACCGGCGGCTGCTGGCGGAGATCTCCGACCGCGTGATCACCGGCTACCAGACCGGGGATGTGGCATTGACGGCAGTGGACGGGGCGCAGGGCGCCACCGCACGGCTTGTCTTCACCGTGTCCCCCTGGGGCGGCGTGGTCCGTGATGCGGCGGTGGACCTGCAGTTTTCCGGCATCAGTCCGGAGGCGGTTCCCCTCTTGGAGCAGCGGCTCCCGGGACTGAGACGGGATATCCGCCAGACTCTCCGGGGAGCCTCCCTGGACGCGGCGGACTGGGCCACCGGTATCCTCCGGGCCCGTATCCGTGAGCAGGTGCGGCAGGCGCTGCCCGAGTTCAAGGCGGCGGTGGACCTGGTGACCCGCAACGACGTGGCGGTGGTCCAGGTCATCATCTATCCGGTGGGACAGGTGGTGCAGGATGTAGAGTACAGCATGGTCTCCCACTCTATCCCCAATATCCTGCTGATGAAGCTGAAATACAGTTACAGTGAGAAAGCCAAGGCCATCCGGGGGCTGCCCGTGGCCTATGTGGCACGGAACAGGAAGGTGCTGGAGCAGAAACTGCTCCGGGAGCTGGAGCGTGAGCCCCGGGTGCGGCGGCATCATCTGAGACCCGGCGTCACCATCGTGCCCGGTCCGGACACCCGGGTGGACATCACCCTGGAATCCGACGAGTACGTGATCTGGTTCGAAGGCTACGGCGATATCGGACGGGACGACCACAATCTGTCCGGCAAGGCCCATTTCGGCAAGATGATCTCCCGGCAGGACGAGGTCTTCGGCGAGATCGGTCTGGACCTGAAGGACGTGGAATGGCAGTTCAGCCCCGGCTACACCTGGCATAACGGCAAGCTGGCCCTCTCCTGGCGGCGGATTTTCCCCGAGGCGGAGAACGGCTGGAAAGCGGAATACAAGTTCGCGCCCCGCTGGCGTGTACGGGCGGAGCGGTTCGGCGACAGGCATGAGAACGAATACGCCCTGCGGTACCGGATCCACGAGTTCCTCAGCGGCGAGTACGTGTACTCCACCAACAAGTCCTATTTCCGTGTCATCGGCAACCTGTGACGGTTTCCCCCTGGACTTTCCTACATGGAAGAGGAGGGTTCCGGTTATGGCGGTTCCGTGTCACTTCTGTGACGTTCGTGAGGAATCACGGCGTCCTTGGTTGAAAGTATGGCAACGGACTGATATAATATTCAAGAATACTAATTTACGTATAGTACGTACAGAAAGCGGGTAATTTTATTATGATGGAAAAATTGCGCAATCCGAAAAACGTGAAGATGATCTCCCTGATTGTAGCGGCGATCTTCGTACTGGGCTGCTTCACGATCGCCCTGTCTTCCGGCGGCTTCAATGGCACGGCTTCCGCCGCGGCCAACGACTCCGCTATCGGCGTGGTGAACTACCAGGTGCTGGTGGCACAGTCCCCGCAGCTGGAGGATGTGAAAACCACCATGCAGAAAGCCTACAAAGAGGCCAATGACGAGTTCATCGCCAAGAGCAAGAACATGAACAACGCCGAGAAAGAGCGGTATTTCAGACAGCTGCAGGAGCGGCTGAACCTGAAAGAGAAAGAGATGATGGATCCGCTGCTGGACAGCGTCAATGACACCATCAAACAGGTAGCCGACAAGAAGGGCCTGAAAGTCGTTGTGGACAAATCCACCGTCATCTACGGTGGCCTGGACATCACCGATGAGGTGGCCAAGAAGCTCCAGAGCGCTAAAAAATAACAGGAAAGAACCGCGCCATGAAGGCGGTTTCCCATGAGGCTCCTTCCGGAGCCTCGTTTTCCGTTGCTGAAGGAGGTGGCAGGATGCGCTGGCTGACCGTATTCATACTGGGACTGACCCTGCTGGTCTCCGCCTGCGGCAGACCCGGGTCCGGCGACAAGATCGCCGTGGTGGACCTGGAGAAGGTCCTGGCGGACCATCCGCGGCAGGTGGAGCTGCAGAAGGAGAGGCAGAGCTATGAGGCGCTGCAGAAAGCCCGGGACAGCCAGGCTCTCTTCCTGCGGACACAGATGGCCAACCTGCGGACCCTCCAGGCGGTGAAACAGTCCGGCCGGAAGAACTTCCTGGCGGCGGACCTGTTCACCTGGATGACCGAGGAGGAGCTGAAGGAACAGGAGGCGCTGGAGAAAGCCAGAGCCGAGGCCTCTCTCAGAGCCGACCGGGAACTGGCGGAGGAAAGCCGGGCCCTGGAACGGCAGTACCGGCTCCGCATCTTCAACCTGCGGCTGAAACTGGAGGCAGTCCAGCTGACACCGGAGGAGAAGGAGAAGGTCCGGCAGGAGCTGGACCGGGTGCTGGCGGAACGGAACCGGGACCTGGACGCCCTGGAAGCACGGAAAGGCGAGCTGGTGGCCCGTGACATCGCACCGCTGGTGGAAGCCTCCCGGAAACGGCTGGCGGCAGCGGCGGAGGAGTATCACAAGGGCGCCGCGGCGGACATCTCCGGTATGGAGAAAAAAGACGCGGACACCCTGGAGAAGGCACCGGCGGCCCTGCTGGACAACCTGGCGAAAATGGACCGGCAGCTGGAAGCGGAGAAGCAGAAACTGGACGCACTGGAGAGTAATCTCCGGGACGATATCACCAGCCGGGTGACCCGGATGGCGAAAAAGCGGGGCTACACTGTGGTGTTCAGCCGTTACCAGACCAATGTCTCCGCTGACGACCTGACACAGGACGTGATCAACGAGCTGCGGCAGGAGGCCTCCAAGGCGAAGACAGCCCGGGCGCTGAAGCCTGCGGGGAAAGCTGCCCCGGCACAGCCTGCGGGATCCTGAGCGGCGGTGGCCGGGAGGTTCCCGGAAGGGAAACGCCTGTTCCCCGGGGGAATATTTTCTGCAGAAAAACGAAAAATATGGTATCATACATTGACTGTATGATGTACCTGCGGTACGGCGGAAATCGCGGAAAAGGGTCTGCACGGCTCCGCAAACGGAGCGGCAGCGGCTTTCCGGAGACAGTTCCGCTGTATAAAGATGAAATTATCGCGATAAAATGGTAAAATAAAATCAAGAAAACAAGGAAGGACTGCATAACATTATGAAAAAATTATTAGCTTGTCTCATGATCGGTTGTTCTCTTCTGGCCTTCGGTTGCGGCGGACGCAACGCGGCATTCGGCGTGGTTGACATGAAAAAGGTGGAGAGCTCCGCTCCCGCTGTGAAAACCATCAAGGAAGACCTGATGAACCAGGTGAAGAAGATGGACGAGGATGTGAAGAAAGAGATCGCCGGCAAGAGCAAAGAAGAGCAGCAGAAGATTGTCGCCGACAAAGCGGCTCAGCTCCAGGTGGCGCAGTCCGAAGCCCAGAACAAGCTGAAAGCAAGTCTGGACACGGCTCTGGCTGAAGTGGCCAAGGAAAAAGGACTGGGTGCTGTTTTACTGAAAGATGTGGTACCTTCCGGCGGCGTTGACGTGACGGAAGACGTCATCAACAAAATGAAGTAAGATAACCCTGAGCGGGCGGATCTGCGTCCGTCCGCTTTTTTGTTAGGAGAGGATCTGGACTATGGAAAAGACTTTACGGGAACTGGCTGATTTTCTGCACGGTCAGCTTGAGAACGACCGGCCGGAGATGCGCATCACCGGTGTGAACGGACTGGTGGAGGCGGGAGAGACCGAGATCTCCTTCGCCGTGGCCCCTTATGTGGACCAGTGCCATCTGAGCCGGGCAGGCGCCATGATTCTGGCACCGGGGGACCGGGAGCTGGACCGCCCCGTAATCCGGGTGGAGAATCCCCGTGCCGCCTTCGCGGAGCTGCTGGAGCTCTTCCGGGCGCCGGAGGAAGTGGAGCGTGTGATCAGCCCTCTGGCCTATGTGGCCGAGGATGCCGTGATCGGCAAGAATGTGGCCATACAGCCTTTTGCTGTGGTGGAATCCGGTGCTGTCATCGGTGACAACACCATCATCTATCCCCATGCCTATGTGGGGAAACGGGTGAAGGTGGGCGCCGACTGCATCATCTACCCCAATGTGACCATCCGGGAGGACTGCGTCCTGGGCGACCGGGATATCCTGCAGGCCGGCTGTGTCATCGGCGGTGACGGATTCGGCTATGTCTCCAACAATGGAAAACACAGCAAAGTGCTGCAGACCGGCAATGTCATCCTGGGCGATGACGTGGAGATCGGCAACAACTCCTGCATCGACCGTGCCACGGTGGACAGCACCATTGTGGGCAACGGCACGAAACTGGACAACCTGGTCCATCTGGGCCATAACGACGTGGTGGGCGAGAACTGCATCTTCTGCGCCCATGCCGGCATCTCCGGCAGCGTGGTGATTGGCGACAACAACACCTTCGGCGGCCAGGCCGCCACGGTGGGCCATATCACCATCGGCAGCAACAATACCTTCGCGGCCCGCTGCGGCATCATCGGCAACGTGGGCGACGGCGCCATCCTGGCCGGTTTCCCCGCCATGGGGCATAAGGACTGGCTGCGCCAGGAGGCGAAACTCCGCAAGGTGGGCGACCTGCTGAAGAAGGTCCGCCGGCTGGAGAAAGAGCTGGAGGAGCTGACGAAAGAGAAATGATGACGGCAGGGAGCGGCGTGCCCGGATCCGGCGAGGACCGGCGGAACCCGCGGAACCCCCTGACCGCTGAGTATCGGTGATTCTATGTTTACTTATTATCTAATGCGTTTTATCAGTAAAATATTCTGCATCCTGCCGCTGCGCGTGGGCCTGTTTTTCGGGCGGATGCTGGGGAATGTGTCCCTGGCCTTCCTGCCGGACTGGCGCCTGAAGATGGCCACCGCCAATGTGGAGGAGTGCCTGGGGCTGCCCCATGACGAGGCGGAGGAAGTGGCCAAGGAGAGTGTGCGGAAATTCGGCCGCATGATCGTCGAGGTGCTGCGCTTTCCCCTGCTGAACCGGACCACCATCGACCAGGTGGTGAAGACGGAAGGGCTGGAGTACCTGGAGGAGGCCTACGCCCAGAACAAGGGCGTGATCATGGCCACCGGCCATTTCGGCAACTGGGAGCTGCTGGGCGCCACCGTGGCGCTGCACGGCTATCCCATGCTGAGCATCGCCAGAAAGCAGAACAACGGCGCCATGGACCAGTTCATCAACGACTACCGGGCCATGGTGGGGCAGAAAGTGGCGTACAACAGAGGCAAGGGAGACCTGCTCTCCATCAGCCGCATGCTGCGCAACAAGAAGCTGCTGGGCATCCTGTTCGACCAGGACACCAACGACACCGGTGTGCATATGGACCTGTTCGGGAAACCGGTGGTGACTCCTGCCGGACCGGCGGTGCTGTCCCGCACTTTCGGATCCCCGATCCTGCCGATTTTTATGCACTATGACGAAGACGGCCATAGCTGCGCGAAAATATACCCCCCTCTCTACACGGCGAAGACCGCTGACAAGGAGGCGGACATCCGTCAGACCATGGAGCAGCTGGTGGACATCCTGGAACAGGAGATCCGCAGCAACCCGCCCATGTGGTTCTGGGTGCACGACCGCTGGAAAGACGGAAAGAAACGTTTTAAATCCCTGTGAGAGGGATATGGAGGAATAGTATGGAAAAACAGATTACACTTGCCGGACCGGTAAGCTATGCGGGCGTGGGCCTGCATTCCGGCAAAGAGGTGGAGATGCGGCTGTGCCCCGCGGAACCTGACACGGGCATCGTTTTTGTCCGCACGGATCTGCCCGGACATCCGGAGATCCACGCCAAGGCGGAGCTGGTGACTTCCACCATGCGCGCCACCACCATCAGCGAGAACGGCGCTGAGGTGTTCACCGTGGAGCATCTGATGGGAGCCCTGTCCATGATGGGACTGGACAACTGCCGCATCGAGATGAACTCTCCCGAGCCGCCCGTGATGGACGGCAGCGGCCTGGAATTCTCCAAGCTGATCCTGGAAGCGGGACGGGTTGAGCAGGACGCTCCGAAGCATGTATATACGATTGACAGGGCATTCTCCGTCTATGACGGGGACAAGTACATCGTGGCCCTGCCTTATGACGGATACCGTATCTCCTTCACGTCCATCAACAGCCATCCGCTGCTGGGGACCCAGCACTACGACGTGGAGCTGACGGAGGAGAGTTTCCTGGAGGAGATCGCTCCCGCCCGTACCATCGGGTTCATGTGGGAAGTGGAGCAGATGCGGAAAATGGGACTGGGTCTTGGCGGCAGCCTGGAGAACGCTGTCATCTACGACCAGGAGAAATGCCTGTCCGTACCGCGTTTCCCCGACGAACTGGTGCGCCACAAGATTCTCGACGTCATCGGCGACCTGTTCCTGCTGGGACATATCCGGGGTCACATCATCGCTGTGAAATCCGGACATTCCTACAATTCACAACTGGCCAAAAAAATTATTGCATACAGGGAGGGTAAATAATGGCTATTACTCTGGATATTGTTGAAATCAAAAAAATTCTGCCGCATCGTTTCCCCATGCTGCTGGTGGACCGGATCCTGGATCTGGAACCCATGAAATGGGCTGTGGGCGTGAAGAATATCACCGCCAACGAGATGCAGTTCCTGGGACATTTCCCCGATGAGCCTATCATGCCCGGCGTGCTTCTGATTGAGGCCATGGCGCAGGTTGGCGGCGTGGCTATGCTGTATCCCCCGGAAAACCGCGGCAAGATCGCCGTGTTCGGCAAGATTGACAAAGTGCGTTTCCGCAAACAGGTGGTGCCCGGCGACCAGCTGATCACCCGTGCTGAAGTAATCAAGATCCACGGCAATATGGGCGTGATCCACTGCGAAGGCAAAGTGGACGGCGCCGTTGCCTGCGAATGCGACTGCTTCTTCGCTATCCAGGAGAAAAGATAACTCTCACTGACGGCTGTCCTGTCCTCCCCGCGGCGCCGGCAACAGGCGGCGGGGGAGGCTGATTTCTCCGGAAACCGCGGAACTTTCCGGACGGATTCCGGGGAAATGTAAAAACTTTGTAAAAAAGAAGAAAACTAGTGAAATATGGCCGAAAAAAGCCGTATAAGCTAGATAAAATGATTTAATTAAATTATATAGCGGATTTTGGAGTGCGAAAAAGATACTGTTATTCCGATTATATGTTTAATTATTACAGGGATATCTCCGGGTCTGTCCAAGCCCGACGCTTCCCCGGAGGGAGCGGAGGCGCGGCAGCGCGCCGGACTGAGATACTGTAGAGGAGTGAATGGTAATGACATCGGCAGTTACACCGCTGCGCAAAATTCATGAAACCGCTATTATTGAGGATGGCGCGATCATTGGCAAAAATGTAGTGATCGGACCTTATTCGGTCATCAAACACGACGTTGTACTGGGGGACGGCTGTATCGTCGGACCTCATGTTGTGATTCATCCGTACACCTATATCGGCAAAGACTGCCGTTTCTTCCCGGGCGCCTCTATCGGCGGCGAACCCCAGGACCTGAAATTCTATGGCGAGCACAGCACCACCACCATCGGTGACCGCTGCACTTTCCGGGAATGCTGCACGGTGAGCCGTGCCACCGGCGAGGGCAACGAGACCCGTATCGGCAATGATGTGCTGATGATGGCCTATACCCATGTCGCCCACAACTGCATCGTGGGCAGCAATGTGATCATGTCCAACGTGGCCACCCTGGCGGGCCATGTGACTGTGGAGGACCGTGCTGTCATCGGCGGTCTGGCCGCTGTGCACCAGTTCTGCAAAGTGGGCCGCAACGCCATGATCGGCGGCATGAGCCGTATTTCCCAGGACATCCCCCCCTTCATGCTGGTATCCGGCGATCCCGCCTTCGTATCCGGCCTGAACAGTGTGGGCATGGCGCGGGCCGGTATCGCTCCGGAAATCCGCAAAGAACTGAAAAAAGCCTTCCGTATCCTGTACCGCAGCGGTCTGCCTCTGGACGAGGCCGTGGAGACCATGGAGCAGGAGCTGGAGAGCAGCGAGCCGGTTGAGCATCTGATGCGTTTCCTGCGCAATGTGGAACGCGGCATCATCCGTACCCGCAAATAAGCTGCGGCAGCCTGTCTCCGGACGGATGCGCGGCGCAGTCCGAACCCTGCCTAGGCCGGGGGAGGGCGCAAAAGCTGAATACTGAAATGTTACAGGAGGCGGCGGGTTTCCGCTGCCTCATTTTATTCTGATAGGCGGTGTTGAGATGGAGACTTTGGGTTTACTGGCCGGTATCGGGCATCTTCCCGTGGAAGTGGCCCGTTCCGCGAAACAGCTGGGCTACCGTGTGGTGGGCATCGCTGTGGTCCCGGACCATGATCCCGAACTGCCTGATGCGGTGGACGAGTTCCACACCATCAACGTGGGCAAAGTGGGCAAGATACTGAAAACCCTGAAGAAAAGCGGCGTCAGGGAAGTGACCATGATCGGTAAGGTGACCAAGGAGGTCCTTTACAAGAACGGCGTGGTGATTCCCGACCTGACGACAATCAAAGTGCTGGCGTCCCTTCCCGACCGGAAGGACGATACCATCATGAATGCCATTGTGGACCTCATCGAGGAGCAGGGCATGCATGTCATGGACCAGACGAAACTGATCCAGCCCCTGCTGCCGGCTCCCGGCGTACTGACCCGGAGAGCTCCTACGGCGGAGGAGATGGAGGACATGGAGTTCGGCTTCCTGATGGCCAAGGAACTGGGCCGTCTGGACGTGGGACAGACTGTTGTCATCAAGAAGAAAGCGGTCATGGCCCTGGAGGCCATCGAGGGGACTGACGCCTGCATCCTGCGGGGCGGTTTCCTGGGCAAGGGGAACGTGATCGTGGCCAAGACGGCGAAACCCGCACAGGACAGCCGGTTTGACGTGCCCAGCATCGGCACGGACACTCTGACGTCCATGATCCATGCGGGAGCCACCGGCATCATGATCGAGGCCGGCCGTACCCTGGTGGTGGACCGGGAGAAGACTGTGGCCATGGCGGACGCCAACAATATCACGATCATCGCGAAATGACGCGGTGACCGGTTCCGGCGCGGAGTGCTCCGGACCGCATCCGCCAACGGCGGACAGGGTATCCGGAGTATCTGTGAAAAATTGAAAAAATCATCGACTTGAGCAGGCTGAAGGGTGTCCTCAGCCTGTTTTTATGTTATAATATAAAGTGCATAACTCTGTAACAAATTCAACGGAATTGGATAGAAGAAGCAAAGGATGTATTATGACGAAAATATTTATTTCTGCAGGAGAGGCTTCCGGCGACCTTCATGCCGGAGCTGTGATCCGCGCGCTGAAAAAACTGGACCCCACGGTGGAGGTTTTCGGTATGGGCGGCGACTGCTTCCGGGCTGCCGGCGGCGAGGTGCTGTTCGATATCAAGGACCATTCCGTCATGGGCTTCCTGGAAGTGGTGAAGAAGCTGCCGGCCATCTGGCGGCTGAAGCAGGAGTTCATCCGGGTGATGGAGGAGCGTAAACCGGATGTGTTCCTGACCATCGACTATCCGGGGTTCAACATGCGTCTGGCGAAACAGGCGAAGAAGCGGGGCATCAAGGTGGTGTCCTTCATTGCTCCTTCCGCCTGGGCATGGCGTCCGAGCCGTGCCGCCGGGGTGGTGAAGGTGGTGGACAAGATCGCCTCCATCTTCCCCTTCGAGTTCGACCTGTACAAGTCCTACGGGGCTGATATCGAGTTCGTGGGCCACCCGCTGCTGGACACCGTCCGGACGGAACTGCCTCATGAGGAGGCCTGCCGCCTGGCGGGGAAACGGGAGGGGCATCCCCTGGTGATGCTCATGCCCGGCAGCCGCATGATGGAGATCCAGCGCCTGCTTCCGGTGATGCTGGAGGCAGCGGCGATCCTGCGGAAGAAGATGCCCGAGGTGGATTTCACCATGCCCAGGGCCGGCACTATTTCCCGGGAAATCCTGGAGAAGGCCATCAAGGAATCCGGTGTCCCCGTGCGTATCACGGAGGGGCACAACTACGATATGATGAGCGTGGCCGACCTGGCCATCGCCACCAGCGGCACAGTGACCCTGGAAGCCGCCCTCTGCGGCCTGGGGTGCGAGATTCTCTATAAGACCTCGCCCATCAGCTACGCCATCGCCAAGCGGGTGGTGGAGATTCCCCACATCGGTCTGCCCAACATCGTGGCCGGCCGTCTGGTGGTGCCGGAACTGCTGCAGGACGACTGCACGCCGGAGAAAGTGGCGGATACCGCGGTGGAGCTGCTGCAGCCTGAACGGTACAGACAGCTGAAGGCGGATCTGGCCGAAGTGAAAGCCCGTCTGGGCGAGCCGGGGGCCGTGACCCGCGTGGCCGAACTGGTCCTGCGGATGGCGGCACTGCATCAGCAGGAGGCCGGCAAGGCCTGAGAGGAACGGGAGGAGCATGGTGGCGCATCGCGTCGTCATCGTATCCCGTACAAGGTCCCGCAAGACCTTGAGACTGTTTTGAATGGGGAGAAAGAATGAATCTATACATACGAATCCTGAAATACGTGAAACCATATATGCACGTCCTCTGCGCGGCACTGGTCTGCACCATGCTGGCAGCGGCGGCCAACCTGTACCTGCCGTGGGTCATCAAGGACATGGTGGACAAGGTGCTGGCGGACAAGGACGCCGCCATGCTGAACCTGATCGCGGGCAGTATCGTCGTGATCTTCATCCTCAGAGGGTTCTTCTTCTACGGACAGAACTACCTGATGAGTTATGTGGGACAGCATGTGGTCATCGACATCCGGGGGGAAGTCTTCCGGAAGCTGCAGCGGCTGTCCCTGTCCTTCTATGACAAGAACAAGACGGGCACCATCATGAGCTACGTCACCAATGACGTATCGGCCCTTCAGGGCGCCATGGTGGACAGCACCATCGACCTGGTGACCGAGGGCTTCATCCTGATCGGATCCATCTGCGCCATGGTCTATCTGGACTGGCGGCTGACCCTGTTCACCTTCTGCACCTTCCCTGCGGTTCTCTGGTTCATGGATTTCTTCGGCAAGAAGATCCGCCGTTCCGGCGGCCAGATCCAGGAAGCCACGGCGGATATCACCTCGGTGCTCCAGGAGGCGGTGGCCTCCGCCCGGGTGGTGAAATCCTTTGTCCGGGAAGGCTATGAGATCGACCGGTTCGACAAGGAGAACACGGCCAACTTCAAGGCCAACATGAAGAACGCCAAATACATGGCCACGCTGACACCTACCATCGAGCTGGTGGCGGCTCTGGGCGTGACGCTGATCCTCTGGTACGGCGGCCACAACGTGATCGACGGGGAGACTTCCCCCGGTTCGCTGATCGCCTTCCTGGTGTACGCGGTGAATATCTCCAATCCCATCAAGCGGATCACCCGCACCATCGGCACCATCCAGAAAGCCCTGGCTGCGGCACAGCGCGTGTTCAACGTGATCGACCTGGAGGAGGACGTGAAGAACGAGCCCGATGCCAAGGCGCTGCCTGCCGTGACGGGCAATGTGGATTTCGAACATGTGTCCTTCGCCTACAACAAAGGCGAGGAAGTGCTCCACGACCTGGACTTCCAGGTGAAGCCGGGACAGGTCATCGGCATCGTGGGCCCTTCCGGCGCAGGCAAGTCCACCATCGCCAGCCTGCTGCCCCGGTTCTACAATGTGTCCGGCGGCGTCATCCGCATCGACGGGCAGGACATCAGCAAGGTGACCCTGGAATCCCTGCGTGAGCAGGTGGGCATCGTGCCCCAGGAGACCATGCTGTTCAACGGCTCCGTCTACGAGAACATCCTCTACGGCCGGCTGGACGCCACCCGGGAGGAAGTGGAGGCCGCGGCGAAAGCGGCCAACGCCCACGAGTTCATCATGGGGCTGCCCCAGGGGTACGACACCATGCTGGGCGACCGTGGCGTGAACATCTCCGGCGGCCAGCGGCAGCGCATCTCCATCGCGAGAGCCATCCTCAAGAACCCCAGGATCCTGATCCTGGACGAGGCCACCTCCGCGCTGGACACGGAAAGCGAGCGGCTGGTGCAGGAGGCCCTGAACCGCCTGATGGTAGGCAGAACCTCCTTCGTCATCGCACACCGCCTCTCCACCATCAAGAACGCCGACAGGATCCTTGTTCTGGAGAACGGCGCGCTGGTAGAGGACGGAAACCATGAGGAGCTGATGGCCGAGAACGGCCTGTACGCTCATCTGTATCAGATACAGTACCGCGGAAAAGCGGCGGAGTGAGGGTAGGAAAGCATGTATATACTTTATAACTTATTGGGATTGCTGGTGTTTGTCCTTCTGGTCATCCCCTATTATCTTTATCGGCTGGTGCGGGAGAAAGGGTTCACCACCCGCCTGCGGCAGAGTCTGGGACTGGTGCGGCGCTCGGAGATCGAGGCTGTCATCAACAGCAACTGCGTGTGGATCCACGGCGCCTCTGTAGGCGAGATCGTGGCCACCAGCCCCCTGGTGAAAGAGATCAAACGCATGATGCCGGAACGGAAGGTCCTGGTATCCGCCTTCACTGTGGGCGGCTACAACATGGCCCGGCAGATCATCCCGGAAGCGGATGCCATCATCTACTTCCCCCTGGACCTGCCCTTCGTGTCCTCCTCCATCGTGCGGCGGATCCATCCCGGCGTATTCATGCCGGTTGAGACGGAGCTGTGGCCCAATTTCCTGCGGGCCATCCGCAAGCGCCACATCCCCGTGATGATGGTGAACGGACGTATCTCCGAGAAATCCGTGAAGAACTACCGGTACCTGTTCGGCATCTGGAAAGACATGCTGCGGACGGTGAGCCGTTTCTGCATGCAGTCCCATATCGATGCCGACTACATCACTCATCTGGGCGCGGATCCGGAGAAGATCTTTGTCACCGGCAACACGAAATTCGACCAGACCTACGCGGAGGTCACTCCCGGGGATCTGGAGACCTACAAGCGGGAACTGGGCCTGGAGAACGCCTTCCCCGTAGTGGTGGCGGGTTCCACCCATCCCAGCGAGGAGGAGGCCGTACTGGAGGCCTTCACCATGCTCCGGAAGGAGTATCCGGAAGCGCGGCTCATCATCGCGCCCCGCAAACCTTCCCGGGCTGACGAGATCAGACGGCTGGACAGCAAGTTCGGTTTCGAGACCGGCTTCCGCTCCAAGCTGAAAGAGATGGACGGGAAACGGCCGGAATATCCGGTGCTGATCCTGGACACCATCGGCGAGCTGGGCCGCATCTACGCGGTAGGCGACGTGGTGTTCATCGGCGGCAGCCTGATGCATCACGGCGGCCACAACGTGCTGGAGCCGGCGGCTCACGCCAAACCCATCCTGGTGGGCCCCAGCATGGAGAACTTCAAGGACTCCTATTCCTTGCTGAGCAAGGTGGGAGCCTGCCGGATGGTCCCCAACAGCCACGCCCTGGGCGAGGCCTTCCTGGAGATTATCGGCGACGACAGCCTGCGGCAGAAGATGGGGGAAGCCTCCATCCAGGTGATCCGGGAGAACCGGGGCGCCGCCATCCGCAGCATCAAATACCTGAAAAACCTGCTGGAACTGGCCTCTGTGCCCCACCAGGAGAAATACAGCGAATATGTGGTGAACACCCGCAGCTTCAACGACGACGGCGGCGGTGGGCTGAAGCATGGCGACGCTATCGCCCAGTATCTGTTCCATATCGCCCACGCTCCGGAGAAGCCGGCCTTCAGCTGGCTGCTGCTGGGTATTCTGCGGCTGCTGTCCCTGCTGTACGAGGCCGGCGCCCGCACGTTCCTGTGGCTCTACGAGTCCGGCATCTGGCGTTCCAAGCGGCTTGACTGCTGCGTGATCTCTATCGGCAACATCACCGTTGGCGGCACCGGCAAGACACCCACCGCGCAGCAGGTGGCCACCATGGTCCGCGACCTGGGCTACCGGGTGGTGATCCTGAACCGCGGCTACCGTTCCCACTGGGACAAGGAGATGGGCGTGGTCAGCGACGGTAAGAAGATCTATATGACCGCCTATGAGGCCGGCGACGAGGCCTACCTCATGGCCAAGACCATGCCGGGCATCCCCGTGATCATCGGCAAGAGCCGCGCCGTCACCGGCGAGTACGCGGTGGATAAATTCAACGCCGACGTGATCATCATGGACGACGGTTACCAGCACTGGCAGGTGAAACGTGACCTGGACATCGTGCTGATTGATACGCTGAACATGTTCGGCAACGATTGCCTCCTGCCCCGCGGTATCCTGCGCGAGCCCCTGAGCCACCTGGACCGCGCGGACATGTTCCTGCTGACCAAGACGGACCAGAGCTCCGTGCTGGCACGGCAGAACCTGGAGGAGACCATCCGGGAGTACAACACCAAGGCACCCATCGTGGAGAGCATCCACCATGCGGTGAGCTTCGTGGAGATCGCGGACTGGTACAAGGGCATCCAGACCCAGGAGCTGGACCTGGAGGAGCTCCGTGGCAAGAAAGTCATGGTCTTCTCCGCTATCGGCAACCCCTCCTCCTTCGAGCAGACCCTTTCCGCCTGCGGCGTGAAGATCATGGAGGCTATCCGGTATCCGGACCACCATGACTACGGCATGCTGGAGATGCAGTACATCGGCGAACGGGCCATGGAGCTGGAAGTGGACGCCCTGATCACCACCGGCAAGGACGCGGTGAAGATCCCCACTGAATTCATCTATTTCAACAGGGACATCCCCCTGTATGTGCTGAATATGAAGATCTGTCTCACGAAAAACGCGGAATGCTTCAAAGAGACTATCGAGAACGCCGTGGTACGTGTGATGGAAGAGAAGAGAAAGAAAACAGGAGACGAGAGCAAATGAAGGTAATGTGTGTCATTCCGGCCCGCTACGCATCCACGCGGCTGCCGGGGAAACCCCTGAAACTCATCGTGGGCAAGCCCATGATCCAGCATGTGTTCGAACAGGCCAGCCGGGCCCAGCTGCCCGACCAGGTGATCGTGGCCACCGACGACAGCCGTGTCTATGACGCGGTGAAAGGCTTCGGCGGCAACGCGGTGATGACCCGGGAGGACCATCCCAACGGCACCAGCCGTCTGGCCGAGGTGGCCGAGAAATATCCGGACGTGGACGTGATTGTCAATGTCCAGGGTGACGAGCCCATGATCCCGCCGGAAGTGATTGACGCCCTGGCGGAAGCTTTCGTGAAAGAGCCGGACCTGAAGATGGCCACCATGAAAGTCCTCATGGACGAGGCGGATTACGACAATCCCGCGGCGGTGAAAGTGGTGACGGACAAGGACGGGTACGCGCTGTACTTCTCCCGGAGCCTGATGCCCTATCCCCGCAACCGGAACGGGTTCTTCAAAGTCTACAAGCATGTGGGCATCTACGCCTACACCCGTGATTTCCTGCTGCAGTACGCCGGCATGGCGCCCACTCCCCTGGAACAGGTGGAGAGCCTGGAGCAGCTGCGGGTGCTGGAGAACGGCTACCGCATCAAAGTCCTGGAGAGCGATTTCAAAGGTGTCGGCGTGGACACGCCGGAAGACCTGGCGGCGGTGAACCGTCTGCTGGGCGGCGAATAAGCTCCGCAATGACTGCGGTCCGTAGCAACTGCGGACCGGAAAAGACTGTGGCCCGGCGGCAGATTCCCCGCTTTCCGGCGGGAAAGAGATGTCACCGGAACACGGAGCGAAGACTGTAATTTATCAGGAGGATTTATTATGCATATCGTCAAAGTTGGTTCCTATGAAGTGGGCCAGGGCAGACCGCTGGTCCTGCTGGCAGGCCCTTGTGTGCTGGAAGGCTATGAGCGCAGCCTGGCCATCGGCAAAGAAGTGAAACGGATCACCGACAAACTGGGAATCCCCTATGTTTTCAAAGCATCCTACGACAAAGCCAACCGCTCTTCCTATGACTCCTTCCGGGGTCCCGGACTGGAAGAGGGCCTGAAACAGCTGGCCGCCATCAAGAAAGAGCTGGGCGTGCCCGTTGTCAGCGATGTCCATGAGACCGCCCAGGTGGAGAAGGCCGCAGAGGTGCTGGACATCATCCAGATTCCCGCGTTCCTGTGCCGTCAGACCGACCTGGTCAATGCCGCAGGCAAGACCGGCAAGGCTGTCAATGTGAAGAAGGGCCAGTTCCTGGCTCCCTGGGATATGAAGAACGTGATCTCCAAACTGGAGGCCACCGGCAACCAGAACATCATGCTCACCGAGCGCGGCGCAAGCTTCGGCTACAACACGCTGGTCACCGACATGCGCGGTCTGGCCATCATGCGCGAGCTGGGCTATCCCGTGGTGATGGACGCCACCCACAGCGTGCAGATCCCCGGCGGCAAAGGTACCAGCAGCGGCGGCCAGAGCCAGTACGTGCCCCATATGGCGAGAGCCGCGGCGGCAGTAGGCATCGACGCCCTGTTTCTGGAAGTGCACGACAATCCGGCGGAAGCTCTTTCCGACGGTCCCAACATGGTACGTCTGGACCAGCTGGAGAAGCTGCTCACCGACGTGCTGGCTATCGACAAGATCGTACGGGGCTGAGGCTCCGTGTCCCCGGGCTCATCCAGCCGGTTCCCGGTCCCGTGTCCCTGACAGAGGGCGCCCCACTGAAGGGCGGTAGAACGGATGGCAGAGGGAAGGGCAGGATGTCCTGAGGGGCAGACACCATAAAATACACACGAGTGAAAGGATGTTACGTAGATGACGGAGATGGAAACCAACGCACAAAAAGTTCTGCGGATGGAAGCGGAAGCTATCATGGATCTGATTCCCCGGGTGGATGCCCATTTTGACGCCGCAGTGGAGATGATTCTGGCCTGTCAGGGCCGAGTGGTGATGACCGGCATGGGAAAATCCGGCATCATCGCCCATAAGATCGCGGCCACACTGGCCAGCACGGGTACCCCGGCGATCTACCTGCACCCGGCGGAAGGTATCCACGGCGACCTGGGCATGGTCACCGGCGCGGACGTGGTCATCGCCCTGTCCAACAGCGGCGAGACCGGTGAAGTGCTGAACATCCTGCCGTCTCTGCGCCGGATCGGCGCCAAGCTCATCGCCATGGTGGGCAAAGCCGACTCCACCCTGGCGGAGAACTCCGACGTGGTCCTGGACGTAGGCGTGAAGAAGGAGGCCTGCCCCCTGGGACTGGCCCCCACCTCCAGCACCACCGCCGCCCTGGCCTTCGGCGACGCCCTGGCCATGGCGCTGATGGGGAAACGTCATTTCACCTCCAACCAGTTCGCTGTGTTCCATCCCGGCGGAAGCCTGGGCCGGAAACTGCTGCTCACCGTGGCGGACATCATGCACAGCGACGACGAGAATCCGCTGGTATGCGGCGAGGCCACTGTCCAGGAGGCGCTGTTCGTGATCACGGACAAGGGCCTGGGCGCCGTGTCCGTTGTGGACGGGGACAAGAAGATGATCGGTCTGCTGACAGACGGCGATATCCGCCGTGGCCTGTCCAAGGGCGTGGATTTCCTGAACCGCCCGGTGACCGAGCTGATGACCCGGTCCCCCAAATCCATCACCGGCGACAAGCTGGCGGCGGAAGCGCTGCATCTGATGGAGAGCAACAAACCGAAACCCATCACCGTGCTGCCTGTGGTAGACGGGGAGAACCATGTGGTGGGACTGCTGCACATGACCGACCTGGTACGCCAGGGCGTGGTGTGAGCGGACATTACGGACTGACTGATGAGAAAACGGCCTGGGCCCCTCCTGCGGGAGGGGCGGCGGGCATGATGATACAGAATGATAAGAGGTGGATCCCGCCGCAAGGGGGATGACACCGGAATGGCGGGAAGAATCATGGATAAGGAACAGCAGATGGCGATCCTCAACAACAAAGCCGCATCTATCCGTCTGGTCGCTTTGGACGTGGACGGCGTCCTGACGGATGGATGTATTCATATGGGCAATGAGCGGGAGGCTTTCAAGAGCTTCTTCGCCAAGGACGGCCTGGCGATCAGCCTGGCCCTCCGGTCCGGCATCACCGTGGCCATCATCACCGGCCGCTGCAGCAGCATCCTCCAGCGGAGGATGGCGGAGCTGGGCGTGCGGGAGATCAGCGAGGGCGTGAAGGACAAAGGCGAGGCCATCCGCAAGCTGGCGAAGAAGTACGATATGGGCCTGGACGAGATCGCCTTCATGGGCGACGACCTGAACGACCTGCCGGCCCTGGTGCAGGCGGGACTGTCCGCTGCACCTGCCGACGCGGTGCCCGAGGTGCGGGAGAGAGCCGCTTTGGTCACCGTTGCTCCCGGAGGACGGGGCGCCGTGCGGGAGCTGCTGGAACTGATTCTCAAAGCCAGAGACATGTGGGATCTCAGGATCCGTGAATACTTGGAAGCAGGACAAGGAGATAGACAATAATGTTATACACCGTACTGAAAACCATGAGCTGGGTGGCATCCCATATGCCCTACAAGCTCCTAGTCAAGGTCGGCACCGGCATGGGACATCTGTACTGGCGGATCGCCAAGAAACAGCGTGTCCGGGCGGAGAAGAACATCCGGGAGCGGCTGGGCTATGACGAGACGCAGGCGAAAGAGACTATCAAACGGCTCTTCGTCAACCTGGGCATCACTTTCATGGAGATGCTCTACATGCCGGCACTGAACAAGGACAATATCCGGGGCCTGGTGACCTACGACCGGCCGGAGGTCCTCTGGGAGTGCCTCAACAAGAAGAAGGGCGTCATCATGCTGGCCTGCCACATGGACAACTGGGAATGGCTGGGCGCTTCCTTGGCGCTGAACGGCTTCCCCATCAGCGCAGTGGAGAAACCGCAGCCCAACCGTGTCTACTCCGATTTCATGAATGAGCTCCGCCGGGGCGCCGGCCAGGAGATTTTCGCACGGGGCACCAGCGAGATCCTGGGCTGTGTGCGGGCAATCCGCAAAGGCCGCATGCTGGGTCTGATCGCGGACCAGGACGGCGGCTATGACGGCGTGTTCGTGCCTTTCCTGGGCAAGATGGCCTCCACCCCCGCGGGTCCGGCCTATTTCGCCCGGAAATTCAAAGCTCCCTGCATCCCGATCTACATCGTGCGCAAACCTGACGGCTACGGCCACCAGGTGCTGGTGCAGGACCCCTTCTACTACGAGGACACCGGGGACCGGGAGCGGGATGACTACAACCTGACCCTGAAGATGACCCGGAGCGTGGAGGAGATCATCCGCAAGTATCCGGACAACTGGCTCTGGTTCCAGCACCGCTGGAACACCCCTTACGAGGAGGCCATGGAACGCCGGGCGGAGAAAGAGAAGGCCGCCGCTGAGCGGGCTGCGGAAAAGTCTGGCGCGGACGGCGGAAACGTGATAGAATCTTGCAAAGAATCCAATTCCGAGAAAAAGACCGGAGGAGAGGACCATGAGAAATAAGAAGGCCGTGACGGCGATTGTCGCCGGTGTTGTGGCCCTGGGCCTGGTATTCGCCTGGCTCTACTGGGGCAGCACCGTGCCGGCCCCCACAGGGGACAAGAAACCCCCGGTGGGCGTGCGGGCGGCTGTCCATAACACCACCCTGACCCAGAAAGAGGGCGGCAAAGTCCTCTGGGAGCTGAAGGTGGGCGAGGCCCTGCAGACCGACAGTGAGACGGTGGACGTGAAGGACCTGGACGGCGTGGTCTACCTGAAGAACGGAGACAAGATGATGGTCCGTTCCGGCGGCGGCAAGATCCTGGTGAAGGAGAACCGCTTCGCCCTGGATGACGGCGTCACCGTGCGGCTGGAGAACGGCGGCTCCCTGAAAGCCCGGGAAGTGTCCTGGGAGCAGGAGGGGGACCGGCTGGTGGCCTCCGGCGATGTCCGGGTGGTGAAGGATGACCTGCTGGCGACGGCGGGAGAGATCATCACATCCAGCAAGCTGGACCATTTCAAGATGAAAGAGAACGCATACCTGGAGAGAGGTGGAAAGCATGAAGAACTTTAAGACAGGCCGGAAACTCCTGGCGGGCGCCACGGTGGCCACGGCCCTGATTTTCGCCATGAGCGGCGGCACGCTGCTGGCGCAGAACGCACCGTTCAGCGTCAACGCGGATACCATTGAATACGACATGAACTCCGGCGCCGGCAAAGCTACCGGCACGGTGGTGCTGCAGCAGGACGGCGGCAAGATCTCTGCCAGGGGCGGCGGCGTTTTCAACAGCAAGAACAAGACGGCCCATCTCTACGGCGGCGTGACCGGCGTGAAGGGCGACCAGCGCATCGAAAGCCGTGAGCTGGTGATGCATAACGAGAATTTCGTGTCCGCCATCGGGGACGCGCGGATCACCAAGGGTGACAAGACCCTGGCCGCACCCCAGGTGGATTACCACGAGGATACACAGACCGCACGGACTTCCGGCGGCAGCGCGCGGCTCAGCGCCACGGACGGCAGCTGGATCACCGCAGGGACAATCTCCTATGACGCCCGGACAGGCCTGGTGGAAGCCGACGGCGGCGTGAAACTGGCCAGTCCTCCCCGGAATCTGACGGGTTCCGGCGACCGGGCCATCTACGAGACGAAAGACGGCGGGACCGTGGAACTGATCGGCAACGCCATCGCCACCCAGAACGGCAACACCGTGTCCGGGCAGCGGTTGCGCCTGAACAACGCGGGCGGCACCACCTCCGCACAGGGCAACGTGAAACTGGTCTACTTCCCGAAAGAGAAGGCGCTGGACGGACGGGCCTTCGGACAGGGGGCGAAAATGGTGGCCAACAATGACGGACACCGCGCCGGCGGCAAGACGGTCATCGACCGTGCCCGGGAAGACGGAGCGAAAGTGGAGGTTGACAGAGCTTGATTATCGAAACGAAGAATCTGGTAAAATCATATGGCGGCAGGAAGGTTGTCAATGACGTGAGCCTTTCCATGGAGCAGGGGACCATTGTGGGTCTTCTGGGGCCCAACGGCGCCGGCAAGACCACCACTTTCTACATGATCGTGGGCATCGCCAAACCCGACGAGGGCACGGTGCTGCTGGACGGCAAGGATATCAGCCGGCTGTCCATGTGCGACCGTTCCCATCTGGGCATCGGCTATCTGCCCCAGGAGGCCTCCATCTTCCGCAAGATGACCGTGGAGGACAACATCCGGGCCATCCTGGAGACCACCGACCTGACCCATGAGAAGCAGGAGGCGCGGCTGGAGGAGCTCATCGACGAGTTCCGCATCGGCCATATCCGCAAGAGCCTGGGCACCGCCCTTTCCGGCGGCGAGCGCCGGCGTGTGGAGATTGCCAGGGCTCTGGCCATCGACCCGGCCTTCATCCTGCTGGATGAGCCTTTCGCTGGTATCGACCCTATCGCCGTGGCGGATATCCAGGGCATGATCGCCCATCTGGCACAGCGTGGCATCGGCATCCTGATCACGGACCATAACGTCCGCGAGACACTGAGCATCGTGGACAAGGCATATATCCTGGCCAGCGGCAAGGTGCTGCTCCACGGCGACAGCGAGAGCATCGCCAACGACCCTGTAGCCCGGAAGTACTATCTGGGCGAGAACTTCAAGATGTAGGAGGAAGAAGATGCATTTACGTTTATTGGATAAATACGTCTTGAAAGAGCTGCTTTACCCGTTTTTATTCGGCGTGGCTTCTTTTTCCAGTATTTTCATAGCCAGCAGCATGCTGTTCAAGATTGTGCGGTACATCACCACCTACGGCGCGCCTCTGCCCGCCGTGGCCAAGATGTTCCTCTACAGCATGCCTGAAGTCATCAACTACACATTCCCCATGTCCATGCTGCTGGCCACCCTGATGGTGTTCGGCAAACTGTCCGGCAGCAGCGAGATTGTGGCCATGAAATCCGGCGGCGTCAGCTATTACCGGATTGTGGCGCCGGTCCTTGTGGTGGCTTTCATCGTGAGCATGTTCTCCGTCATCTGGGCGGAGAAAGTGGTTCCCCCCTCCAACTCCGCGGCCCGGAGGATCCTGGCCCAGCAGATCAAGGGGAACATCAAGCCCGAGTCCCAGGAGCACGTGGTCATCAAGACCATCAACTCCAAGGTCCAGCGGATCACCTACGCCCGCTCCTTCAACCAGAGCACCGGCGTGATGAAAGGCGTCTCCATCGAGGAGTTCGAGAAGGAGAAGCTGAGACGGGTCCAGACCGCCGACGAGGCGAAATGGGAGAACGACTCCTGGGTGCTGCACAACGGCACCATCTTCACCGTCAACGATAAGGACGGCGTCTCCAGCAAGGTCCACTTCGACGAGCAGGTGATTCCCCTGCGGATCACGCCCCGGCAGGTGAGCTGGGAGCAGAAGGACTCCGAGGAGATGACGCTGGGCGAGCTCCGCGGTTACATGGATATCCTGCGGAAACAGCATCAGCCCACCTCCTACTATGAGACGGAACTGTACATGCGCTTCGCCATCCCCCTGGCCAGCTTCGTATTCGCCCTGCTGGGCGCCCCTCTGGGCACACAGCGGCAGCGTGCGGGCTCGTCCATCGGCATGGGCATCAGCGTCATCGTCATCTTCGTCTACTACGGTATCATGGCCTTCACCACCGGTCTGGGCAAAGGCGGCGTGATGCCTCCTCTGCTGGCGGCGATGCTGCCCAACCTGATCTGTCTGGCGGCAGGCGGGTATCTGCTGAAGAAGACGAACTACTGACGGAACGGCGGACTGCCATGGCGGTGGCGTCAAGCTCCAGTGCGGCGGACTGACATGGCGCGGAAGGAACGTGACGGCGTGATGGATATCGTTTCCGCACCGCATTCCGGCAGCAAGATTTCTCATATGTACGGCATTCATACTGCCGGCCTCCGGGCCGGCAGTATTTTTTATGCGCCGGGTTTTTATGCACTGGTATGGGACGGGACTGTTATGCTATACTAGAGGTATGGGCTTTAAAGGATAAAAGCGGCCATAAAAGGGCCGGAATATAAACAGACAACGGAGGTGTAAAAAAGTGTTCTTCGGGATAAAACTGATTCTCATACTGGCCATTGTAGGCGGCATCATCGCCTATATCGGCGACAAACTGGGAAGCAAGATCGGCAAGAAACGCCTCCGTCTTTTCGGGATGCGTCCCCACGACACTTCAGTAGTATTGACAATTCTTTCAGGCGTGCTCATCGCGGCGGTGTCCATCACTATCCTGGCGGCATCCTCCAAGAGCACCCGTGTGGCGCTCTTCGGCATGGAGCAGCTCCAGCGCGACCTGGCGGAGATGAACCGGAAGGTGACCGTGGTACAGGGCGAGTACAAAAAGGCCATGGACGCGGTGAAAGAGAAGAACGAGGCCATCGCGAAACTGGACAAGGAGACCAAGGAGGCGGCCAGCGCAAGGGACGATGCGGAACGGCAGCTGAGCTCCGTCCGGCAGCGGTACAGCAAGCTCCAGGGGGACCTGGTGGCCACCCGGGGCGAGGTATCCAGCCTCACCGAGGCCAGGGACAAGCTGAACGCGGAGATCAAGGACCTGCAGCTGAAGACTGATGTGCTGCAGAAAGGCCTCTACACCATGAAGGAGGGCCAGGTGCTCTACCAGAGCGGCGAGGTTGTCTTCGCCGGCGTGGTGAAGGCGGGCCTGTCCATGGACGAGAGCCGCAAACAGGTGAACTGGCTGCTGGAGAGCGCCAACAAGGCGACACTGAGCCGGCTGGGCTTCACCGACACCACCAAGACTCCCGACACGGACATCATCTGGACGCCGAAAGAGGAGTATCTCAACGCGCTGAACTATCTGATGAAGAACAAGGGCAGCATCCTCATCCGGGTGCGGGCCATGGGCAATACCGTGGTGGGTGAGCCTGTCATCTGCAAACTGGACATCACCCCCAACACAGTGATCTACAAGAACCGCCAGCTGATCCTCAGCAAGGACATCGACCTGACCGCCGGACCCGCGGCGGACGAGGCGTTCATGACTTTCCTGAAAGAGGTCAACGCCAAGACGGTGGAGGACGGCGTGCTGCCGGATCCCGTCACCGGCAAGGTGGGCAACATGAACGCCCTGGACATGGTGGCGGTAGTGAAACGGATGCAGAAACTGGGCGGCCATGTACGGCTCTCAGCTTATGCGGACGGAGAGATAACCACCGGCGGACCGGTGCTGATGAAGATGGATGTGGTACGCATTGGAACAGCGCAGTGAGCTGACAGAAGTATATCTGGGCATCGACCCGGGACGGGACAAGACGGGACTGGCCCTGGTGGCCGCCGACGGCAGCGTCCTCCGGGTGGAGGTGGTGCCCACGGAGACACTGGAGCAGGCGTTGAGAACGCGGCTGGGAGTGATCCGGGAGAAAGAGCTCCGGCTGGAGGCGGTCATCATGGGTGACGGCACCACCAGCGGGGAGAAAGAGGCCATGCTGGCCCGGGTGTTCCCCGGGGTCCCGGTCCATCTGGTGGACGAGTACAACACCACCATGGAGGGCAGGGAGCTCTACTGGGAGATGAATCCTCCCCGGGGCTGGCGGAGACTGATTCCCCTGGGACTCCAGGTGCCGCCGGTGCCTCTGGACGGCTA
>CALAZX010000224.1 GCA_937926555.1 uncultured Negativicutes bacterium
TCATGCTGGACACGTCCACGTCGCCGTAGACAGTCAGCGCCAGGGTACGGGGGATGGGCGTGGCCGTCATGACCAGCACGTCCGGCGCCAGCTCCGATTTTTCCGTGAGGACAGCCCGCTGGTTCACGCCGAAACGGTGCTGCTCGTCCGTGATCACCAGCGCCAGGGAGGCGCCCCGCACAGCCTCCTGCAGGGGGGCGTGGGTGCCCACCAGCAGGCCGATCCGGCCCAGGGCCAGGTGCTCCAGGATCTCCCGCCGTTCCGCGGGCTTCGTGTTGCTGGTGAGGAGGGCCACCCTGGCGTCCGTCCCCTCGAACCACTGGCTCAGGGTCTCATGATGCTGCCGGGCCAGGATTTCCGTGGGGGCCATCATGCAGCCCTGGAAGCCGTTCTCCACGGTCTTGGCCAGGGCCAGGGCCGCCAGCACCGTCTTGCCGCTGCCCACGTCGCCCTGGAGCAGCCGGTTCATGGACTTGGCGTCCTGCATGTCGGCGCTGATGTCCTTCCAGGCTTTCTCCTGGGAATCCGTGAGGCTGAAGGGCAGCGCTTTCCGCAGGGCCGCCACCAGCCTGCCGTCGGGGCCGTGCTTCACGCCGGGGCGCCCGTCATAGTTGTGCTCCTTGTTCAGCAGCAGCCCGCACTGGAGGAGGAAGAGCTCCTCGTAGATCAGCCGCTTCCGGGCCGCCTTCAGCTCCGCCCAGGTCCGGGGGAAGTGGATCTTCCGCACCGCCTCCATCCGTCCCAGGAGGCCGTAGCGTTTCCGCAGGGCCTCCGGCACCGTCTCCGGCACCACGTCGCTCTCCGCCTTCTCCAGCACCGTCCGCACCGCGTCACGGACGTTGTTCTGGGTCAGGGACTCCGTCAGCGGGTAGACGGGCATGATGCCCAGGGTGTGCTCCAGGGCGTCCTTGTCGCAGACCTGGAGCAGGGGCTCGCTGACCATCTTCGCCGTCCGGCCCGGTTTCACCCGTCCGGTGATGAGGAGCTTGCTGCCGGTTTTGAACTTCCGCATCAGGTACCGCTGGCCGCCGAAGAGATCAATCTCGGCGAAGGCCGTCTCGTCCCGGACCGTCAGGATGCCGTAGCGCTTCCCGCCGCCGGAGTAGCGGTCCACGGAACGGACCACCTCCCCCAGGAACACCTGCTTGGAGCCGTCCACCTCCAGGTCCCGTATCTTGCTCAGCCGGGAATAGTCCAGGTAGCTGTCCGACCGGGGATAGAAGTTCAGCAGATCCCCCAGTGTGAAAATCTCCAGTCTGCCGAAGGCCTCCGCGCGCTTCGGCCCGATGCCCTTCAGTGTGGTCACCGGAGCCTGCCACCAGTTCGTCATCACAACCCGTCCTTTCGTGAAATCTCTTGTCATAACATGTAAAATAAGCTATAGTTTAGACACAGCCCTGTTGTTACCAGAACAAGATGTGTGTCTTTCCCAATAATTTCAATATCTTGATTATACCCTATTCCCGGGTATTTTTCATTGATAAATTTGAAAATAAACTTGCTTTATAGCCGTTTATATGGTAAGATACCAATGTTAAATTTGTAACTATAGCGATATGCTGATTCTGTGAAGGAGGTAGAAACTAGATGGCAAAAGTATGTGAAGTCTGCGGTAAGGGCGTAATGTCCGGCAACCAGGTAAGCCATTCCAACAGACACACCAAATCCGCCTGGAACCCTAACATCCAAAGCGTTCGCGCGATGGTTGACGGTCAGGTGAAACGCGTGAATGTCTGCACCCGTTGCTTACGTTCCGGTAAGATTACCCGCGCATAATCAGTGAATAAACGAAGCTGTCCTCTTGAGGGCAGCTTTTTTTATTGCCCTCAAAGCCCCGTATTCCCCTTCTCCGCGTTCCGGGGCCTGTTTTCGGCTCATACTCCCCATCGAGGGGTTCCGCTCTCCTGAGGAGATTTTCCGCCTTCCTGGTGGAACAGAAAAAAGCTCCTGTCCCCTCCCCTCACGGGGCGGGAACGGGAGCTTCCGTTCTCTTGTACCTGTCTTATTTGAAGAGGCTGGCGAAGAAGCCTTTTTTCTCCTTCTTCTCCTCGTTGCCGGCATCATCGTCCAGATCCACCCAGCTCAGTTTCGTGCCGCACTCGGGGCAGAATTTCGCGTTGGCGCGGACCTTGGTGCCGCAGTTGGGACAGCGGACGAAAGCCCGCATTTCAACCAGTTTCCTCTCATACATCTTGAAAAAGTCGTCCACAATGGAATTATCCAGTTTCCAGGTATAGACTTCGATGCTTTCCTTATGCAGGTCGAAAATGATTTCCACCGCTTCCTCGTCCAGGGGTTTCACCGCCAGGTCGATAAGCTTTCCTTTATGACGGGCCTTCACCACGTGATGCCCCTCATCGGCGCTATCCACGTCAACGCCCAAGTCGTTCAGGCATTCAAAGATGAGCTGCCAGGCATCCTGGAGACCCACCTCGTAGACCCTGTTGTCCATGCAGCCGCCTGCACCCAGAATTCGCATATATACCTCCTGAAAAAAACATACTTCTCACTTGAAAAAAAGCCGCGATCCGGATTGGTCGCGGCTTTCTGTTATTTTGCGTAATCAATCGCCCGTGTCTCACGGATGATGACAACCTTGATCTGGCCGGGGTATTCCATCTCGGACTCAATCTTCTTCGAGATGTCACGCGCCAGCAGTACGGATCTGGTGTCGTCGATCACATCGGGTTTAACCATGATGCGGATTTCGCGTCCAGCCTGGACAGCGTAGCATTTCTCCACGCCGTCGAAGGATTCGGAAATCTCCTCCAATCGTGTTAAACGTTTCAAGTAACTTTCCAGAGTCTCACGACGGGCGCCGGGACGGGCTGCGGATACAGCATCCGCCGCTGCGACCAGTACGGATTCCACGCTGGTGGGCTCCACATCCCCGTGATGGGCGGCGATGGCGTTGATCACCATGCCGGACTCATGGAACTTCTTGGCAACGTCCACACCCAGTTCCACATGGGAACCTTCCATTTCATGGTCAATGGCTTTGCCGATATCGTGCAGCAGGCCTGCGCGTTTCGCCAGAGTGACGTCAACGCCCAGCTCCGCGGCCATGATGCCGGCCAGTTCCGCAACTTCCACAGAATGGTTGAGCACGTTCTGCCCGTAGCTTGTACGGTATTTCAGACGGCCCAGCAGTTTGATGAGCTCAGGCCGCAGACCGTTGACACCAACGGTGAAGGTGGCCTGTTCGCCTGCTTCCTTGATGTTCTGCTCCACTTCTTTCTGAGCTTTCTCCACCATCTCCTCGATACGGGCGGGGTGGATACGACCATCGTTGATCAGTTTCTCCAGGGCGATACGGGCAACCTCGCGGCGCACCGGATCGAATCCGGAGATGATGACTGCTTCCGGCGTGTCGTCGATAATCAGGTCGATACCGGTAAGCGTCTCCAGGGTACGGATGTTACGGCCTTCACGGCCGATGATGCGGCCCTTCATCTCGTCATTGGGCAGGTTCACGACAGAGACCGTGGTCTCGGCCACCTGGTCGGCGGCACAGCGCTGGATGGCCAGGGAGACGATCTCGCGGGCCTTCTTGTCGGCCTCGTCTTTCGCCTTCTGCTCCATCTCCTTGATCATGATGGCGGTGTCGTGTTTCACATCGTCCTGGACTGCGTCCAGCAGTTCCTTCTTCGCCTCTTCGCTGCTGAGACCGGAAAGTCTCTCCAGCTCCTGCAGCTGACGCTGGTAGAGCGCGTCGATTTTCTCCTGGGTTGCGTTCAGGCGGGTCTCCTTGATGGACAGGGACTCTTCTCTCTTCTCGAAAGCTTCGATCTTCTTGTCCAGGTTCTCTTCCTTCTGCACCAGACGGCGCTCCTGCCGTTGCAGGTCATTGCGGCGGTCTTTATTTTCACGTTCCAGGTCGGAACGCATACGATGAACTTCGTCCTTCGCTTCAAGCAAAGATTCTTTTTTCTTGGCTTCGATTGTCAGCTCGGCGTCTTTGATCATGCGGGACGCCTTCTCCTCAGCGGTGGCCAGCTTTCCTTCAGCCACGTTCTTGCGCAGCAGATATCCTGCCAGGCAACCGATGATGATAGCGACAAGAGCAGCAATGATAGTAATCAGAATTTTATTTCACCTCCTGTCGTATAGATATAAAAAGGAGGCAACCACAAGCTGTGTCGCCTCGTGATAAAGCAATTCATTTCCAAAGTTATTTAACACGATTGGTCATAATAATTGTAAATAAAAATCCCCTAAAAGTCAAGGAAGTTAACTCCTGCTTTAGGGGATTGTATGCGGTTCTTTAACAACATATAGTGTTTTTCTATAAGAAAAACACTTTCACCGTCACAATCCGGAACGGGGTTACCCCTCCGGAAGGAGACAGCGATTTGAAAATATACAGGCGGACACGTATCCCGATACAGGGAGTCCTGTCCCCCGCCGGCGGAGTCTCAGCCCTCCTCCAGGTCCTTCCGGGCCTGCTCCAGCACCATGCGGACACAGGAGCCGCCGAAGCCCCGGGAGGCCATGTAGCGCATCAGCGCCGCCACGCCCGTCTCCGTACCGCAGTCGTATTTCCGGTCCCGCCGGTTCCGGGTCTTCTCGTAGGCCGCCAGCGCCCGCTCCTCCTCCATCTCGTCGGTGAATTCCTTGAGGATCTGGGAGGCGTAGGGCTCCATGACGTCCTTCTTCATCAGCTCCGCCTGGAGGTGGAGCCGTCCGTATATCTTCTTGTTCAGCCACGCCTCATAGACTTTTCGGGCGTAGCGCTCCTCGTTGAGGAGGTTGTACTCTTTCAGTTTCACCACGGTCTTGTCGATGTCCAGGTTCGCCGCGCCTTTCCGCTTCAGCTTCTTGCGCAGCTCGCTCTCGCAGTGGTCCCTCCTGTCCAGGAAGGTCAGGGCCTGGTCATAGACCTCACTTGTTGTCGTCAGCTGCTTTTTCGGCTTTTTCTGCCACATCTGCCGCAACTCCTTCTGCCTCCGCCTTCGCCTGCTGCGCCTTGTCAACGGTCAGCGCGCGGATCTTGCCTTCGATCTCTTTGGCGATCTCCGGGTTCTCTTTCAGGAAATCTTTGGCTTTCTCGCGACCCTGGCCGATACGGATATCACCGTAGGAATACCAGGAGCCGCTCTTGGTCACCACGTCGTAGTCCACACCCAGGTCAACCAGGCAGCCCTCCTCGGAGATGCCCTGGCCGTACATGATGTCGAACTCGGCCTGTTTGAAAGGCGGAGCCACTTTGTTCTTCACCACTTTCACGCGGGTGCGGGAACCGATCATGTCGTTGCCGTCCTTGATGGTCTCGATACGGCGCACTTCCATGCGGACCGTGGAGTAGAACTTCAGGGCGCGGCCGCCGGTGGTGGTCTCCGGGTTGCCGAACATGACGCCCACCTTCTCGCGGATCTGGTTGATGAAGATGGTGGCGCATTTGGATTTGGCGATGATGCCGGTGAGTTTGCGCAGGGCCTGGCTCATCAGACGTGCCTGCAGACCCACATGGCTGTCGCCCATCTCGCCCTCGATCTCGGCACGGGGCACCAGGGCCGCCACGGAGTCGATGACGATGATGTCGATGGCGCCGCTGCGTACCAGGGCGTCACAGATCTCCAGCGCCTGCTCGCCGTTGTCAGGCTGGGAGATCAGCAGGTTGTCCACGTCCACGCCCAGGGCCCGGGCGTATTCCGGGTCCAGCGCGTGCTCCGCGTCGATGAACGCGGCATAGCCGCCGTTCTTCTGGGTCTCCGCGATCATGTGCAGGGCCACGGTGGTCTTACCGGAGGACTCCGGACCGTAGATCTCGATGACACGGCCTCTGGGGATGCCGCCCACACCCAGCGCGATGTCCAGGGACAGGGCGCCGGTGGGGATGGTCTCCACGTTCATTTTCGCGCTGGCCTCCCCCAGTTTCATGATGGAGCCTTTGCCGAAATCTTTCTCAATCTGCCGGAGGGCGCTGTCCAGCGCTCTCATTTTATCATTATTTGCCATAAGTGAACCTCCTCGCATAGTCTGTACTTATTTCTTATCCGTCTGTCTGAATATATCTCAGATTCATTCCTGTTTCCGCCGGCCGGGCTACGCCCGGGGCGGAGAAGTTTCTTGAACTATCCTGTGTCCTATTATACAAACAGTTGTTTGTTTTGTCAAATAAAAAGGACTGCCGCGGCAGTGGCGGCAGCCCCTCCGGTCCGGCGTGCATCCACGCCGTTCCCGCTGTTCATTTTCTGTTTATCGGCCGTTCAGCCTCTGTTTATTTTTTGGCGTTTTTCGCCTCTCTCACCTTGGCGGCCATGGCTTTCATCTCGTCGCTGGTGAATTTGTACTTCTCGTTGCAGAAGTGGCACTGGATCTCAGTGACCGGATCCTTGGCCAGGTCCTCCAGATCCTCGGGCTTCAGGGTGGCCATCATTCCCTCCACTTTCTCCCGGCTGCAGTGGCAGCGGAACTGGAGCGGAATGGTATCCAGCAGTTTGTATTTCAGCCCTTTGCTCAGGAGCTTGATGATACCGGAGGGCATGTAGCCCATATCCAGCAGGTCGGACACATACGGGGTCTGGCGGACGTTCTTGTCCAGCGCCTCCAGCACCTCGTCGGAGCAGCCGGGCAGCGCCTGGATGAACCAGCCGCCGGCAGCCACAACCTCACCGTCCACGTTCACCCGCACGCCCAGCGCCACGGAGGACGGGGTCTGCTCGGAGCTGTAGAGGTAGTGGGTCAGGTCATTGGCGATCTCGCCGTCAACCAGGGGGGCGGCTCCCGTGAAGGGTTTGCCGTTCTGGCTGTAACGGATCACCTGCAGGGTACCGCGGCCCACCGCGCCGCCCACGTCCAGATGGCCGTTCTTGGGAGGCAGGAACACGTCGGGGTTCCCCACATAACCGCAGCAGTTGCAGCCTTCCGCATCGGCCACCACGCCGCCGATGGGACCGTCACCCTTGAAGTTCAGGCTGACGCACTCTTTGTTCTTCATGGTGGCGGCCAGCAGGGCTGCGCCGGTCATGGCTCTGCCCAGTGCGGCCGTGGCCAGGTGGGAGGTGCCGTGCCGTTTCGCGGCTTCCCGCACCAGGTTGGTGGTCCGTGCCACATAGATGCGCACATCCCCCACCAGGGCCATGGTCAGGATGTCTTTCGGCTCCTGCTCCAGGGGATTGGGGGCACCGGTCTCCAGCGGCTGGGTGGTGCCGTCCGCGTTGACCTTCTCGATGATGATGTCCTCCTCGCCCTGTTTTATCTCTTTGCCTTTGATATCCTCCGTCTCCGGAGTGATGTTCTGTTTCTTGTCTTTGTTATCTTCCATTTGTATACACCTCTTATATCTTGCTGAACAGGCTGACCATCTCCATGGCGGTCATGGCTGCGTCAGCGCCTTTGTTGCCGGCTTTCGTGCCTGCCCGCTCCACAGCCTGCTCGATGGTCTCCGTGGTCAGCACGCCGAACGCCACGGGCACACCGGTTTTCATGGACACCTGGGCGATCCCTTTGGCCGCCTCGGCGCAGACGTAATCGAAATGCGGGGTGGCGCCGCGGATCACCGCGCCCAGCGCGATCACCGCGTCGAACTTGCCGCTCTCGGCCAGTTTCTGGGCCGCCAGGGGCAGCTCGAAAGCGCCGGGCACCCAGGCCACCGTGATGTCGTCCTCGGAACCCTCATGACGCCGCAGCACGTCCACCGCGCCGCCCAGCAGCTTGTTGGTGATGAACTCGTTGAAACGGGATACCACAATGGCCACTTTCAGTCCTTTTGCTGTCAACATACCTTCTAAAATCTGCATTTTCCTACCTCCGTTTTTCTCTCTGCCGCCCGTCTTCCCGGGGAGCGTTTCTTATTTCCCGCAGCAGCCGCAACCGCAGCCGCCGTCTTTTTCCTTCTTGTCACCCGGCAGCACATGGAGCTCATGGCCCATCTTGCTCTCCTTGGTGCCCAGATAGTACTCGTTGTAGTCGTTGGGCTCGATCTCGATGGGAACCCGTCCGGTGACGGTGATGCCGTAGCCGGAGAGGCCCGCCCGCTTGGCCGGGTTGTTGGTGATCAGCCGGATGCTGCTCAGTCCCAGGTCGGC
>CALAZX010000225.1 GCA_937926555.1 uncultured Negativicutes bacterium
ACTGATCGCCGACGACGAGGCGCAGATCCGCGAGATCCTGCGCATCTATTTCGAGAAAGAAGGCTTTGACGTGGTGGAGGCCGAGGACGGCAAGGACGCCATGGCCAAAGTGGAGAGCGAGAAGCCCGATATCCTTCTGCTGGACGTGATGATGCCGGAGATGGACGGACTGCAGGTATGCACCGAGGTCCGCAAGAAATATGACATCCCCATCATCATGCTCACCGCCAAGGACGAGGACGACGACCGCATCCTGGGCCTGGAGACCGGTGCCGACGACTACATCACCAAACCTTTCAACACCCGCGAGGTGGTGGCGAGAGTGAAGGCCGTGCTGCGCCGTGCCGGCGGTTTCCAGCATCTCACCGAGAAGACGAAGGTCAGCTATCCCGGCCTGGAGATCGACCAGGAGAAGATGGAGGTCATCTCTTTCGGCAAGAAAGTGACCTTCACCACCAAGGAGTTCGAGCTCCTCTGGTACCTGTCCGCCTCCCCGGGCAAGGTATATTCCCGCAACCAGCTGCTGGAATCTATCTGGGGCTACACCTATTTCGGCGACACCCGCACGGGGAACACCCCTATCAAACGGATCCGGCAGAAACTGGCGGTGCCCAAGGACTCCACCTGGGATATCGCCACGGTCTGGGGCGTGGGCTACAAGTTCGAGCTGAAAGACGAATGATCCGGTGACCGGCGGACCCTCTCCGCAAAAAAGGCGGGGCAGGGAAACCGCGGTCTCCCGTCACGGGCGGCAAGGCCTGCGGAGGGGAGCACCGGAGCGTCTGTATAAAGAAGGATACAAAGGACTGAGACTGTGAACAAATCCTTAAGCGCAAGACTGATGTACAGCTTCATGACGGTCATCGTCATTGTGGTGGTGGGAATCACCGCGGGGACTTCCTATCTCATCGCGGACTACTTCTTCAAGATCAAGGAGGAGGAGCTGTCCCAGAAAGGCTTCGAGATGGCGGAGACCATCGAGTATTTCGTCTCCAATGACGGCAGCCGCTCCACCCTGATGCGCTACCTGGTGGCGGTGGACCGGCTGGTGGGCGCCCGTATCTGGCTGTTCGACGCCAACTACAACCTGATCGCCGCCTCCAACATCGATTCCGACCTGGAACTTCCCAGCAACCACGAGAGCGGCGGCAAGAAGAACCTGGTACGGCCCGACGTGACCTCCCGCTCCACGGAGAACCAGCCCCGGTTCGAGAACACCGGGCGGCTGGCGGAGGAGCTGAAGCACGGCCGGATCTCGGAAAGCGTCAACAATATCCTGAAGGATATCTACAAAGGGGACACGGTGAAATCCCAGATCTACCACCCCTATTTCAAGCAGCAGGTGATCCTGGTGGGCGTGCCCTACGGGGACAAGGACAATCCCAAGGGCGCCATCCTCATGGCGGAGCCCCTGTCCGGCTTTGACAGCTTCCTGCGGAACGTCTACATCTACATCATCATCGTGGGCATCATCGCCCTCCTGATCAGCCTTTTCATGGTGCGCCGGCTGACGAAGCAGGTGGTCAAACCCCTGACCTCCATGAAGGACGCCACCATCGCCATCGCCCGGGGCAACTATTCCCGGAAGGTGAAGGTGAAAGGGGAGGACGAGGTGGCCGAGCTGGGCAAGGCCATCAACGCGCTGAGCACGGACCTGAGCAGCTATCTGGGCAAGATGGCCCGGATGGAGAAGATACGCCGGGATTTCGTGGCCAACGTGTCCCATGAGCTGCGGACCCCGATCACCATCATCCGCGGCTACAACGAGATCATCAGCGACAATGTGAAGGGGAGCCCGGAGAACGAGCGGTACTGCAGCCTCATCGCCAGCGAGACGGAACGTCTGGAGCGTCTGGTGCGGGGCCTGCTGAACATCAGCCGCCTCCAGGCCAGCGACCGGCTGAAACAGTCGGAGCTGCAGCCGCTGCCCCTGGCGGACATCATCCGCAACGTGGCGGAGAAACTGAAAGTGAAAGCGGCTCCCAAGAATATCGAGCTCCAGCTGCGTCTGGAGGAGAAGACGGAGATCTACGGCGACGGCGACCAGATGGTGCAGCTTGTGCTGCTGCTGGGCGACAACGCCATCAAATACTCGCCGGAGGGCAGCTATGTGCGGTATGAGACCCACAGCCGTCCCGACGGCAGCTTCGTGATGGAGGTCAGCGACAACGGCGCCGGCATTCCGGAGCAGGACCTGCCCTTCATCTTCGAGCGTTTCTACAAGGTGGACAAATCCCACTCCTGCAGCAAGACCAAAGGCACGGGACTGGGACTGGCCATCGCCAAGGAGATCGTCCGGAGGCATGGCGCCACCATCGAGGCGTTCAGCACCGTGGGCGAAGGCACCCGTTTCGTGGTGACCTTCCCGGCGGCGAAAGTGATCCGTCCGGCTGTCCCCGGCGGCACCGGCGGAGAGGAGCAGGGCCATGCTTGAGCTGCTGTGCCCGGAGTACCGTTTCCACCGGCTGACCTCCATCACGCCGGAATGGCTGGAACAGGAGGCGGTGGACCGGATGATCCTGGACGTGGACAACACGTTCCTGGCCAAAGGCTCCACTGAGCCGGACCCGGAACACCTGGCCTGGCTGGAGGGAATCCGCCGGGCGGGAATCCAGGTGGCCCTTGTCACCAACAACGGCGGGGAGCGGATCCACGCCCTGTCCGAGAAGACCGGCGTGCCCGCCACGGTCTGGGCGGCCAAGCCCAGTCCGCTGGCCTTCTGGCGCGCCTGCTGCAAAATGAAGGATTTCTATGGTGCCCCCGAACGGAGACCGAGAGAGCGTACCCTGAAGGGGAAGGCCCGCCGCATGGCGGCCAAGCTCACCGGCAGCGCAAGGGGGAGGAAGCTCTATCCCTACAGCCGGAAGCGCAGCACCCTGGTGGTGGGCGACCAGCTCTTCACCGACGTGCTGGGTGCCCACCTGTACGGATTCCGCGCGGCCTGGATCAAGCCACTGCCCGGCAAGGACTTCATCGTCACCTCTTTCATGAGGTGCTGGGAGGACGTGGTGGTGCGCCAGCTGCAGGAGGCCGGCAGGCTGCCCGCGCCGCTGGACGGACCGGAGACACTGACGGAGGAAGGTCCGGAAGCCTGATTCACATGAGGGAACAGGAACCGGACGTCCGGAAGAAGATGATCCGCAAGACTGACGGAGGAATGAGAACAATGCTTGAAAGAATACGGAAAGGCCTGGGAGCGGGGAAAGCGCTGCTCCTGGGCTGCGCGCTGGGACTGGCCGTCCTGGGCGCCGTCCCCCGGGCGGAGGCCGCCAAAGCCCCGCCCAAGGACCTGTCCTATCTCCTGGGGATGTACCAGGGGAACGGGGCGCTGCTGCTGATCAGGGAGAACCGCGGCGGGCTGGAGATGGTCTACCGGTATGACCCGGCGGACCTGGATTTCACCCGGAGCAACATCTTCCCCCTGACCAAGCTGCGTTTCGACTCCTACACCATGCAGGAGGAGGGCCCCATCATGGGCACGGAGGTGCCGGTGAAGTTCGAGAGGGACAAGGACGGCAACGGCGTGGTCTGCAAGGCCGGCGGCAAACGTTTCGCCCGCTACTTCTATCCCGGACAGGGACACCGCGCCGCGGTGCTCTTCCCGGTAGCCGCGGAGACCTGGGAACAGGCCTCCAAAGCTGCGGAGGCGGCTGTGATGCCGGCGAAGCTGGCGGAGGGCGAGGTGCCCGCCATGACCCTGGT
This sequence comes from uncultured Negativicutes bacterium, assembly GCA_937926555.1. GTDB lineage: Bacteria > Bacillota > Negativicutes > Acidaminococcales > Acidaminococcaceae > Succiniclasticum. The sequence continues at coordinate 3,703 of CALAZX010000225.1, forward strand.
GCGCAAGGAGGTCCCCGGCGTGCGGATCGACCTGCGCTATGCCGGAGACAGGAACATCTTCGGCCGCTCCATCTATCCCGCCGGCTGGGACGCCTGGCTGGCGGAACCTGCGGCACAGGCCCTGGGACGTGCCCAGGAGCTGCTGCGGCGGCAGGGCTACGGACTGGTGGTCTGGGAGGCGTACCGCCCCTGGAGGACCTCCGTGCTGGCCCGGGAGCTGTTCCCCAAGGAGCGGCAGGGACTGATGCCCCCACCGGCCAAAGGGGAGGACCGGAACACCGGCATGTCGGTGGACGTGAGCCTCTACAGCCTGGAGACCGGGGAGCCGGTGGACATGGTCAGCGACTTTGACGAGCTGTCCCCGGCACAGATGCCCGCCTATACCGGCGGAACCGCGTTGCAGCGGCAGCGGCGTGACCTGCTGGCCGACACCATGAAGGAGGCCGGCTTCCGCCAGGGCAAGGAGGAATGGTGGCATTTCACGCTGGATTCTGACCGCACCTGGGCCCACCTGGACAGGGTGCCCTCCATGCCTTGACAAATCCGCTTCAGATGATAAAGTAATTATGTATGACCCGAACCGTGACAAACTTCTGAAAAGTCACCGGGGAGGCCTTGGCAGCCGGTTACGCCACATACGCTGTGACGGCGGCGGTCCATGAGAATTTCTGTCCCGCTGACGGACATATAAAAAATAACTTATATGAGGTGTTCAAGATGAATGTTTATGATTCCGCAAATGTACTGGCGAAAGAACTGCGTGAGACCCGTGAGTTCCAGCTGTTGAAAGAATGCAAGACCAAACTGGCCGCTGAGCCGGATACCGAGAACCTGGTGAAAGAGTTCATGAAACAGGGCCAGGAGATCGAGATCGCCCGTTACCAGGGCAAAGAGGTCCCCGCCGCCACCCAGGAGAAGCTGGAGAAACTCCAGAGCACCCTGCAGCTGAACCCCCTGGCTGTGGAATACCTGAACGCTTTCTACCGTTTCAACATGATGTTCCAGGACATCTCCAAGACCATCACCAACGTGGTGAAAGAAGTACTGGACTGAGATGAGCAGGAAAGAAGCAGCGGAACAGCTGCAGAGACTGGTACAGGGGTCCGTCCTGGTGGATGAGCCCATGTCCTGCCACACTTCCTTCCATATCGGCGGCCCGGCAGACGTGCTGGTGGTGCCGGCGACCGTGGAGGACGTGGCG
>CALAZX010000226.1 GCA_937926555.1 uncultured Negativicutes bacterium
CAGTTATTTGTGGATTAATAATCTATTTATGGTCTAGGAAATGAAAAAAGACAGCCGCAGCTGTCTTTTTATTCACCATAAGTCATTTATTAATGTCTACTTTCGCTTATTTCTTTCAGAAATTCTTTCCGTTTCACATCACTTAAATAATGCTTATAGACCCTTCTCCATAGAATCCCGACCTTTTGCGTCAAAGGAGCCGCAAGAAATTTGGCCCAGAAGGCCTTCTTTTTTCGCACGCCCCGGTTACCCGTCTCATAACGAGAGGCTGTGATTGAGGACGGAAGTGTTTCTTCTGGCTGTTGTAGTGCTAAATCTTTATTTAAGGACCACAGTGATACTCCTTTTAAAAAATAATACATTTTAAACGCATCTGCTTCAAAAGAGACAGGGCTCTGAATTTCAGTTACGGCCTCCGCAGCAGCACGATTCAAAATATAGCCATGCGTATAATAGAGACCATATGCTTGATGAATTTCAACATCATCAAAAACTTCACCTAAAGATTCGTAATCATAGTCTCCTGTATACAAAGCAAGTACTGTGGGTCTTTTCTCTTTTTCCAAAATCCCGCCTAAAATTTCAAGTTTCTCTTTAGTGAATTCTTCAGAAAGTATAATGTCATCTTCAAAGATAGCGGCACATTTCTCTTCTGATGCTAAAAATTTTTTATAACACCCAATATGACTCAGAGCACACCCGATTTCTCCAGGACTCAAATACGTATCAGGAAAAGATAGTCTCTCAAGCTCTTCTTGTGACATATACTTTCCCATCACCGCATCAAAAAATTCCGCTTCAATTCCCACCTTGGCGAATTCATGCACTGCGTTTTTCTGCGTTCAGCATTGTTTTTGTCGGATATGCAAAAAATATACATGGCAAGCTCCTTCTATATATTTCAAAATAAAATCAAGATTTTCTTTTAAAATATAGTACGGATACTTCATATTTGCAAGTACTTTTCACAATCGTCTTCCCAATCCATGATTTTCAGTCCATGACGGATTATCACGCCAGTATCCTTACCGGAAATCTGCTGATTTTCCGATACCTTCTGCCAGCTTACGCCTGAACTTCTCTGTCCGCCAGCTCCACTTTTCTCACTTCGCAGCGTTCCATGTCCACCATCCGGGCGGCCAGTCTTCCGCCCAGCTCCGGATCGCCGGTGAAGCAGATCTCGCAGTACCCTTCTCCGTCCGTCCGCAGCTCGCCCCGGGCTTCCAGGACCTCCCTGGCGGTACGGGCGGTGGCTTCCGCCGGATCCACCACGGTCACTTCCGTTCCGAACACATCCTCCAGGGCATCCTCCACGAAGGGATAGTGGGTGCAGGCCAGCAGAACAGTGTCCACCTGCTTCGCCTTGAGCCGGTCCGCATATTCCAGCACGGCATCCTTCAGGTCGGGACTGCCGAACTGCTCCGTCTCGATCAGGGGCACGAAGCGGGTGCAGCCCACCGGATAGATCTCCGCTTCCGGATCCACCCCGTGGATGGCCTTCTCATGGGCGCCAGTGCTGACGGTGAAATCCGTGGCGAAGACGCCGATCTTCTTGTTGCGGGTGGTCTCCAGGACCAGTTTCTCCCCTTTGGACATGCCGATGACGGGGAACTCATGGGCGCCTTTGATGGTCTTCTCCCCCAGAACGGTGATGGTGTTGCAGGCCACCACCAGCTCCTTGATCCCCTGCCGTTCCAGCCAGCCGGTCATCTCGCCGACAAAACGGACAATCTCTTCCCGGCTGCGGACGCCGTAGGGCGTTCTTGCGGTATCCCCCAGATACAGGAACCGCTCATGGGGCATCTCCTCCATCAGCCGTTTCAGGACGGTGAGTCCGCCCACGCCGGAATCTATCACGCCGATAGGACGACGGTCAGTCATTGTTTATCTCCTCTACTTTCACACAGGTACTATTTCATGGACAATGGATATACGTATATGTCTTCTACTATAAAATCCCCGTGAAAAAACCGCAAGTGTTTTTGTCCGGGTTTCCGAATTTTTCCGGATTCCTTACGGATTTTTTCACAGGGATTCCCTCCCGGCGGAGAGCCTTCTCCTCTCCCCGCCGGGTTCTCAACTGTTCACTGGGCCGTCAGTCCGCCGTCTACCAGGATCACGGAGCCGGTCATGAAGCTGTTGGCCGGGGAAGCCACGCTGCCGATGACATGGGCCACCTCCTCCGGCCGGGCGATGCGCCCCAGGGGATAGGACTGTCCCATGTCCTCCCGGGTGTAGCCGCCGTCCGCCGCTTCCAGCTGGCGGGCCACCAGGGGGGTGTCCACATCCGCCGGGCAGACACAGTTCACCCGGACGGAAGGCGCCATGTCCAGGGCCAGCGCTTTGGTCAGGGTCACCAGGGCCCCTTTGGAGGCGCAGTACAGCGGACAGCCGTAGTTGCCGTTGACCCCGGCGTCGGAAGCCACGTTGACGATGACGGCGCCATTCCCCAGCAGGGGCTGGCAGGCCTGGGTCATGAACACGGCACCCTTCACGTTGGTGTCCATCATCCGGACATAATCCGCCTCGGTGACATTCTCCAGCCGCTTCTCCTCGTAGATGCCGGCGCAGTTCACCAGCACGTCGATCTTTCCGGCCAGCTCACCGATCAGGGCCGCCGCGTCATGGCAGTCCTCCACCCGGGCCACGTCGGCCTGGACATAGTACAGCCGCTCCTCCGTCTCCTCGCCGCACTCCCCGCCGGTACAGCTGTCCACGCTGCGGGAGATGAGGGACAGGGCCTCCTCGCCCCGCTCCAGGCTCCGACCCAGGATGAACACTTTGGCCGCGCCATCAGCCCAGAACAGCTTCGCCGCCGCCAGTCCGATACCGCTGGTACCGCCGGTGACCAGCACTGTCTTGCCTTCAAATCCGTATTCCATCATTATCACGTTCCTTTGTCATTTCCGTTCCGTCCGCCGCTTTCCGGGGTTCATTCCTCACTGCCACCTCGCTCACGGCGGCATCCCTCATGTCCGCAGTTGTTCCCGTCAGGATCCGCTCACTCCAGCGGCTCTTTCTCCGGCAGCTCCAGCACCACCGTGGCGCCTTCCCCGTAGACACTCTCCATGACCGGGGTCATGCCGTGCCGCTCGGCGATCTCCCTGGCGATGGCCAGTCCCAGGCCGCTGCCGCTCTTGTTCTTCTCCCCCCGGGTCTTGTAGAACCGCTCGAAGACATAGGGCAGGTCCTCGGCCTTCACGCCGGTGCCGTGGTCCCGTATCCTCAGGGTCCGCCCCTCCAGGATGATCTCAATCTTTCCGTGCTCATGGGAGAACTTCACCGCGTTGTCCACGAAGATCAGCAGCATCTGACGCAGCCGGCCGTAGTCGCCGGTGATCTTGTAGATATCCTCATCCAGGCTGCATTCCACATCCACGGCTTTCTCCCGGCCCAGCTGCCTGCCGCTGCGGGCCACGTCCCGGATCACCTCGCAGAAATTCACCGGCTCCATCTCGATGGGGAAGTCGGCGTTCTGGAGGCGGGACAGGTCCAGCAGGTCGTTGATGAGCCGCTGGAGGAACAGGGTCTCCTTGTACATGGTCCGGTGGTACTTGTCCACTTCCCCCGGATCCGTCACCACATTGTCGCCCAGGGCCTCCAGGCTGCCCCGGAGCACCGTCACCGGTGTCCGCAGCTCGTGGGAGATGTTGGCGATGAAGGCTTTCCGCATCCGGTCCGTCTTCCGGCTCTCCTCGTCCGCCAGCTCCAGCCGTCCGGCCAGGCTGTCCAGGGTGACGGCCAGCTCGCCCACCTCGTCTTTCTGGCTGATGCCGCAGCGGGCGGTATAGTCCCGCTCCGCCAGCTTCTCCGCCGTGTTCCGCATCTTGTTCAGCGGTCTGGTGAAGCTCAGGGACAGGAGCACGCCGGTCCCCAGGGCCAGCAGCAGCGCGCCGGCGCAGCAGAAGAGGAAGATCTCGAAACCGCTCTCATAAGATTGCCGCAGGCCGTACACCGGCGTGCGCAGCACCAGGACGGCCTCCACGCCGCCGGCGGCGTTGTAGATGGGCGCCGTGGCGGTGATCATCAGCTCGTTCACCGTCTTGTCGAAGTTCTTGCCCACCTGCTTGTCGCCCTTGAAGCTCTGCCGGATCATGTCCCGGTCGGCGCCGGGCAGATTCTCCAGTGTGGTATAGCCCGTGAACACCGGCGGCAGGTCTCTGCCACGGGGTCCGGTGGGGACCTCCACCCAGCCCTGGACATGGCTGTAGACACCCTCGTCAGCGGATCTCCCGTCGGGGATATGGCTCCGCATCTCCACCATGCCCTCCCGGTCCACTACCCACACATCGTCGGCGGTGATCACGTTCACATAGCGGATCAGCCGGCGGGCGTTGAACCGCTCGTCCAGGATTCCCCGGGAGCGCATCCAGTCAAGGCTGTCCCCCAGGGCCGCGGCCACATGGACCGCCCGGTTGCTGAGGGTGACCTGCTGCCGCTCCACGGTCCTGCGGCCGTAGAAATGGGCGAAAGCCACGCCCATGACCACCGCGAAGACCAGCAGGGCCACAGCGAAGTGGCCTGCCAGTTTCAGCGCGATGCGGTTTTTGAAAATCGGTTTCTTGAACATACTCCGTCCCTTACCGCCCTTCCGGGCCGCTCATCCGCAGGAGGTCCGCCATGGACCGCCCGTTCCCACTTGCCATCAAAATCCCGTCACTTGTCCTCTTCCGACTCGAACCGGTATCCCACGCCCCAGATGGTCTTGATGCCCCAGTCCGGATGGGGGAAGGCGTCCAGTTTCGCCCGCAGCCGCTTGATATGGGAGTCCACCGTGCGGCTGTCGCCGAAGTAGTCGTAGCCCCAGAGGCTGTCCAGCAGGTTGTCCCGGGAGAAGACCTTCTTCGGATTGGAGGCCAGGAGCCACAGCAGCTCCTTCTCCCTTTTGGTCAGGGCCACCTCCTTGCCGTCAATGGTCACCATGTAGTTGTCGATATCGATGGCCAGGTTGGAGATATGCACCTTCCGGCCCCCCTGGTCCTCCTGGGGCTGCATCCGCCGCAGGATGGCACGGATCCGCGCCATGACCTCGCCGCTGCTGAAAGGTTTCAGGATGTAGTCGTCCGCACCGATGTCCAGTCCCATGATCTTGTCCGAGTCCTCGCCCCGGGCGGTAATCATGATCACCGGCACCATGGAGCTGCGGCGGATCTCCCTGCAGACGGCGAACCCGTCCACTTTCGGCATCATCACGTCCAGCAGCACGGCGGATATCTCCTTCTCATGCTGGCGGAACAGGGCGATGGCCTCCTCCCCGTCATGGGCCACCAGGCTCTCCCAGCCCTCCTTGGTGGCGTAATCCGCCAGCACCCTGGTTATCTGCACATTGTCATCCGCGATCAGCAATTTTCCCATTGGAACCACTCCTGTCTTCTGTCTCATGTGTCGCATGTACGGAATCACGTATCATCTATCCCGCCCTTGCGGGAAACCATGCCCGCGCATGGTGTCAAGTTCCGCGTCATCCGTCCCCCGGGCCCGGTCTTCCGGAAAAGCTCCGCTCCGGTTCCGCGGAATGGACGGATTATCAGTATTCCTTTTTATTATACAGCAAAAAAGGCTGAGGGCAAAACCGGAAGGAGCCGGAGATTTCCCATATATCCACCGGATTATGACGGAAAACACATATTTGTGACCAAAAAAACATGATTCTGTCATAATTGTTTCCTACACTATAGATAGTCCATAGGGAAGACCCCTTCTGGATTGTATGTTAGCAAGCGGTAAAAACTACACACAGGAAACTGCCTCTCCGTTCCCTAACACGAGAGAACGGCACTTTCTTCACTTTGGAAAAAGGAGGATTTTCCCTATGCAATTTTTCAGGAAAAAGTCCTGTGCGGCAGGGGCGATGATTCTCACACTGATAATGGCCGGGACCGTGGCCGCCGCAGATGCGGCGCCGGCAGCGCCCCATCCGGAGCAGCTGGCGGTCCAGACACCGGAAGCGCCTTTCCGGCAGGCCCGTCATATAAAAAGCAAGACCGCCGGCGCGGAGACCCCTCCCGCCGAAGCCACCGCGGCAGCACCCGCCGGAGAGGAAGAGAAAGACTACCTGACTCCGGAACAGAAAGAGATGCTGGCCCGGGAGCGCGACAAGCTCTTCCTCAACTGGGACCGCCAGACCGAGGAGGAACGGCAGCAGACCATCCGCCATTTCCTGGCACGGATCAACGAGGAGAAAATGAAGAACATGTCCGCCGAGGAGCGGAGCGCCTTCCTGAAAGAGGAGGCGGAACGGAAGATCGAGTCCGAGAAAGTCTCCAGGATGACCGATGAGGAACGGCACACCTATTTCCTGAAGAAACACCGGAAACAGGTGAAGGCCAACGCCAAAGCCATGGAGAAAGCGGAACGCAAAGCCTACCTGAAACAGGAGAAAATGCTTCAGGAGCGGCAGCAGAAGTTCTGGGACCGTTGGAAGAAAATGACTCCCGACGAAAGAAAACAGTGGAGGAAAGAACATCCCTTCATCACCCAGGGCGTAGGCAAAGGCGACAACTGGCGCCCCATTCTGGGAGGACCGGGACCGGTCATCCTGCCCGACAGCGCGCAGAACCATAAGAACGGCAAGCACTGACCTGCCACCTGCGCAAACATCCCCGGCACCCTGTGCCGGATCCATACCATACGGTATAGACTGCAGGGATTACCCCTCCATCTGCAGTTCATATACATGTCAACTCACAACCTCTTACTAACCCTGAGTAGAGTGACAACCCCTTTCTTAGGAGCAGCCGACCCCGCTGCTCCTCTTTTTTTGCGCGAAAAACGCTGCCGCAGCCCGCACTGGCGCGCCACGGCAAAAGAGGGAGAAAGAAAGAAAGAAAGCCCCGGAGCACGGCACCCACGCCGCCCTCCGGGGCTTCTCATATCTCATTTTTCATCGTTGCGCAGTTCCGGCACAGGGCGGATCAGATATTCACGTCAATCCAGCCGCCACGGTTGTTGCCGATGCCAATGCCGATGCCGATACCGATAGGGAAAGGCTTCTGCCACCCCCGGTCGTTCTCGTCCTTGTCGTCGATGACACGGAACCGCACTTTCTTGGCTTTCACCAGACCGGCCACACGGACCTCCACCAGCACATCCACCTTGCCCCGGCTGACGCCGATGACCTGGTTCATCTCGCTGTTCACCGTGGCCACGCTGTCATTGAGGCTGGTGAGTTTCATCTGATAAGGCACGTCACCGGGCATCCGGATGACCACCTTGCCGGCGCCATAGGCCGGGATCTTGCTGTAGGCAGGGTAAATCTCCACCCGCTCCAGCAGCTTGTCCGCGGTGCCCGCGATCAGCTCCGTCCGTTTTTTCCCGGGATATCTCCGCCAGGCGCAGCTGTCGTCCTTGGCCAGGAGGAAATCACCCACTACCACCAGGTCCCCGTTCTCCGGGGTGAACACCTTCACATGGTAGAAATAGTTGCCGGTGAGGATCTTGTCCATCCGGTAGATGTACTGCTTCCCCGCTTCCAGCCCGGTCTTGGACTGGGGCAGTCCCAGGAGCAGCTTCTCCGCCTTCTCGATCACAGGCCCTTTGGTCACATAATAGGTGTCCCAGGCCTCGATACGAATCCGTCCGTCGCTGCCGGTCTTCATGCCGGCCCCCGGCACCCGTTCCGCGCTCTCGTTGGTCTGTCCGGCCTGGGGCGCGAAATCCCCCTGGGCCAGCGCCGTTCCGCAGGGTGCCGCCAGCAGCCCCGCAGCCAGTGCCAGGGTGATGGTCAGCGCACCTGCCATCTTCTTCATGTCTCGCATTACCGCACCTCCGTCATCCGGAAGCCGCCTATTTCCTCCAGGCGCAGTGCTGCATGGCCCCGGCCCATCTGTTGAGCCGGAAGGACTGCCGCAATGCCGGCTGGATGAACGCTTCCACCCGTTCCAGCGCTTCCTCAACACTCAGTCCACGGGCCAGCCCGGCTGTGATGCCGGCGGAAAACGTGCAGCCTGCCCCGTGGTTATAGCAATCAGCGATCTTCTTGTGCCGTTTCTCCGTGAAATCCCGGCCGTCATAGACAATATCCACGGCCTCGTCCCCGCCGAAACGGTCACCTGCTTTTATTATAACATATCGGCAGCCCATATCGTGAATCTTCGCTGCCGCCTCTTTCATCCCCTCCACAGAGGTGATTTCCGGCAGGCCGGACAGGTAGGATGCCTCCAGCAGGTTGGGGGTCATCACGTAGGCACGCTGCACCAGCAGCTCTTTGATGGCCGCGGCGGCATCGGGGACCATGATGGCGTCCACGCCTTTGCAGACCATCACCGGGTCGATGACCGTCTTCTTCAGCCCGTAGCTGTCGATGGTGTCCGCCACCAGCTGCACCAGCTCCGCGGAGCCCAGCATGCCGGTTTTCATGGCGTCACAGCCGATACCGCCCAGGATGGTGCGGATCTGCCGCTCGATCACCGGGGTCTCCAGGGGGAAGATGTCGTGGGCCCACTCATTGTCCGGGTTCTGGGCCACAATGCAGGTCAGGGCCGTCATGCCGTAGACCCCCATCTCCTGGAACGTCTTCAGGTCCGCCTCCATCCCTGCACCGCCGCTGGTGTCGGATCCCGCAATTGTCATCGCCTTGTACATCATATTGGTGTTCTCTGTCATCGCCATTCTCCTCATGCCGCCTTTCTGTATGATATCCGCCTGCGCCCCTCCGGCCCGCTGCCGGAGAATCACGCGGGCGCTTTTAACTGTACTTGTAATTATACACCATATAACTAAGTTTTAAAGGGACAGTTTGCCTCCATACCGGCCGGAAGTGGCATGATTCCCGGAAACAGAATACGCCCCCGGAATCCTTCCGGAGGCGTATCATCATGCCTTCATATCTACGCTCCCGCCATGGCGGGAACCCTTTTGATTTTATTTATGCGGCAGGCCGGGGCATACCGCCGGCTTCCGGAATCCGGTCCGTCACAGCAGCCCTTTCTTCCGCAGGAAGTCTTTGGCCACGGTGTCGATGTCCTGGCCTTCCACGTCAATCCGGTAGGTCATGCCCACCATGTCGTCGTTGCTGATTTTCCCGGACAGGGAGTTCAGCACCTTCTCCAGGTCGGGAGCCACGGGCTCCAGCCGCTCCAGGGCGTCTTTGCGCACCAGGAAGCAGCCGTTGTAGTCCGGGAAGAATTTCCGGTCGTCCTTCAGCACCTTCAGCTTCGCCTTCCGGTTCAGGCCGTCCGTGGCGAAGACCTCCGTCACCTGGTAGCTGCCGTTCTCGATGGCGGCGTACTTCAGGCTCACGTCCACAGGGATGCTGTCCTTGAAATGCAGCCCGTAGAACTCGGTGAAGGGACCGTACTTCATGCTGCCCTCCTGGGTGAAGAAGTCATGCTCCGCGCCGAAAGCCAGCTCCGGCGCCAGGGGGATCAGGTCGCTGACCGTCTCCAGGTGCTTCTCCCGGGCCAGGTTCTCCGGCACCGCCACCGCGTAGGTGTTGTCGAAACCCAGCTTCTCCAGCTGCTTCAGGCCGTGCTCACGGCCCACCTCGCTGTTGGCGTAATCGTAGAGGGACATGCCGGCGGGGACGTCCTCGGGGTCCTGATGGAGGAAGGTGGTCAGCACCGTGCCGTCATAGCTCAGCATCAGGTCGCAGGAGGGTTTGTCCCCCGTCATCGTCTTGAAGTTGTTCACCTGGGTCATCTGGTCTTTGATCACCACGTCCAGGTCGGTGTGGGCCTCCACCAGATGCTTCACCATGTGGTGCATCACCTGGGTCTCACTGTAGTCCCCATCGTACAGGACCAGTGTGCGGGAGGTGTCGTCCCCCCGGAGTCCGAAGGGAAGCACCAGGCACAGGAGCAGCGCCATGACGGCGATACTGCCCCAGAGCTTCTTGCCCACGCCCCGCTTGGTGCGCTGGACGAAGTTCTCGAAAGTGCCCATCCCCCAGTCCAGGAGGAGGGCGATAACCATCAGCACCAGGGTGCCCTTGTAGATCAGGCCCGTATCCTGGATGCGGATGCCCCGGGTGAGGATGCCGCCGATACCGCCGCCGCCCACGAAAGCCGCGAACACGGCAGTGCCGATGGCGTTCACCAGCGCGATCCGCACGCCGGTGAAGATGGTGGGGAAAGCCAGAGGCAGCTCCACCGCCATGAGACGGTAGGCCTGGGTCATGCCCATGCCCCGGGCCGCCTCCTTGATGCCGGGGTCAACCTCCTGCAGGCCCACCAGCGTGTTGCGCACAATGGGCAGCAGGGAGTACAGCGTGATGCCGATGATCACGGTGACCTTGCCGGCGCCGCAGAACACCATGATGATGCCCAGCAGTGCCAGGGCGGGGATGGTCTGCAGCAGGTCCACAATCCGCAGGATCACTTTCCGCAGGGAAGGCAGCAGATACGCCGCGATGCCCAGGGGAAGTCCCAGCAGGATGGAGAGGACGCCGGCCGCGAAGACCAGGAACAGATGCTCCCATACAAAAGACCAGCTCATGAGGAAGCCCCCTTCCTGAGACCACGGGGGGTGACTCTCTTCTGCAGCAGGTCGATGCCCTCACCGATGAGCACAGCCATCAGCGCCGCGGGCACTGCCCCCAGCAGAATCAGCAGATTGTTGTTGGAGGAGGTTCCCTGGTAGATGAAATCACCCAGGCCTCCCAGTCCGATCATGGAAGCCAGCACCGCCCAGCTGATGGTGTAGATGGCGGCCATCCGCAGCCCCGCGATGATGGTGGGCATGGCCAGGGGCAGCTCCACCTTGTACAGGGTCTGGAACGGAGTCATGCCGCAGCCTTTGGCGGCCTCCACATATTTGCCGTCCACCGACAGGATGCCGGTGTAGGTGTTCTTCATCACCGGGAACATGGCGTAGATGGTCAGCGCGATGATGACCGTCAGCGGCGTCATCCCGATCCACAGGAACAGGAGCCCCATGAACACCAGACCGGGGATGGTCTGGAAGATGGAGATCACCGGCAGCACGATGCCGGAATATTTCGGGATGCGGGACAGCAGCACGCCGGCTGCCAGTCCCACTGCGAAGCCGATGGCCACCGAGCTCATCACGTAGATGAAATGGAGCAGGGTGGCTTTCGCCAGCAGCGGTCCATAAGTATGGAGTATCTCAGCCATGAGCGCCACCACCCCACAGGTCCTTGGCCACGGAAAGGGCCACGCTTGTCTTGGTGATGATGCCGGCCACGGTCCGGTCCTCGTTCAGGACCACCACGTAGTTGTCGCCGGTGTCCAGCAGATGATCGAAACTGGCCTTGGCGTCCTCGCCCACCTGGACGGTCCGCATCTGCTGGCGCACCAGGGGCTCGATCCGTTTGACGGTGGAACCCCAGCGGCGGATGTCGCCGATGGAGATGGTTCCCTGGTACCGGTTCTCGTCGTCCACCACAATCAGGGTGTCGACGCAGTTGCGGGCCATCTTCTCCGCGCATTCCAGGATGCCTTTCTTGATATTCACTTTATAGACGTTGGAGCGCATGAAGGCCTCCACCGTGGTGGGCCGGCCGTTGTCCTGGGTGTTCTTACCCAGGAAGTTCATCACCAGCTCGTCGGCAGGGTTCTCCAGCATCTCCTCGGGGCTGGCCATCTGCAGCACCTGCCCCTTGTTCATGAAGATAATCACGTCCGCCATCTTCAGAGCCTCGTCCATATCATGGGTGACGAAGATGATGGTCTTGCCCAGCTTCTTCTGAATCTCCATGACCTCGTCCTGGAGCAGCTCCCGGGTCACCGGGTCCAGGGCGCCGAAGGGCTCGTCCATGAGCACGATGGGGGGAGAGGCGGCCAGGGCGCGGAGCACGCCGATACGCTGCTGCTGCCCGCCGGAGAGCTCCGAAGGGTATTTATCCGCATACTGCTCCATCTTCACCATGCCCAGCATCTCCTTGGCGATTTTTGCGCACTCCTCGTCGCTGTACTTCAGCATCCGGGGCACCACGCAGATATTCTCCGCCACGGTCATGTTGGGGAACAGGCCGATCTGCTGGATCACATAGCCGATGTGCCGGCGCAGCTCCACCTTGTCCTCCTTGCTGATATCCTTCCCGTCAATGTAGATTGTGCCGGAATCCGGCTCGATGAGACGGTTGATGGTCTTCAGTGTGGTGGTCTTTCCGCAACCGGAAGGACCGATCAGGATGACGAACGTGCCGTCCTCAATGGTGAAGTTCAGGTCATTCAGGATGGTACGGTCGCCGTATTTCTTTTTCACATGCTCAAACTGTATCATACGGTTCCTCTTTTCCTATAAATTTCGCCGCAGCCTTCACCGCGGCCTCGTCTCCCACGAAAATCACGGTGTCCCCGCCGTAGATCTCGGCATAGGGGCCCGGGGAGAGAATCACGTTGGCGCCCCGCCGGATGGCCACAATCGTAGCTCCCGTGGACTGCCAGAAATTCAGCCCGCCGATGCTCTTGCCGATAAGGGGCGAGTTCTGGGGCACCGAGATCTGGTAGTTGGGCAGGGGCTGGCTGGCGGTCATGTACATCTCCCTGGACTGCACCAGGGCCGCCACCGTATCCTTCATACGGCGGTTCAGCGCGTCATATTCCGCCACCATGTCTTTCAGGTCGTCCTGGAGACGGTCCACGCCCACGGTCTCCGTGAAGTTCTCGATATACCGCCGGGCATTGTCCCGGGAGAGAACCACGGCACCGCTACGGGGCTTCACCGTCACCACTTTCATATCCGCCAGCAGATGCAGGGAACGCCGGATGGTCTCCGGAGACACATTGTATTCCGAAGCCAGCACGGAGCGTCCGTACATCTGGGACCCCTCCGGCAGATCTCCCTCGGCGATCCGGGTGGCCAGATCCAGCGAGATATGAAGATACTGGGGAGGGGTTGCTTTGTTTTTCATCGACATCATCACCATTCCTCCGGGATTTGCCAACTTATAAATTATTATAGGTTGGCAGTTATTTCAGTAAAAAATTTAGAACATCCGGTACGTCGCAGCAGGCGCAATACGGGCACAAACCCCGTCTTACCGCGGCTGTAGCCCACTAAATGTTCTAACAGAATTTCATTTTACGATTGACTTGCAAAAAACTGTCTGTTTTTATCACAGGAATTATTATATCACAAAAAGTTATTTTTGTAAAATTTCACTAAAAAAAGAGGACACGCCCCTACGATTGTAAAGGTATGTCCTGTTATCCGGAGACCATATATTCCTCTCCGGTCACACTGTTCTTTTGTCATTCCGGAGAGCGGATTCCCCTCTCCGGTCACGCTGTTCTTTTGCCGTTCCCCGGGGCCTGAATCCCCTGCCGGCAGATGCCTCACGTCAGTGGGACCACTGCCAGACCCGCCAGCTCAGCCAGGCCACGAAGGCGCCGCTGAAATCCAGCAGGATGTCCTGGATGCGCCCGCTCCGTCCGGGGATGAAAAGCTGCAGGTACTCGTCGGCCACCGCCGTCAGGAGGCAGAAGAGGAGCACATAGCCCGTGGCGGTATGGCGTCCGGTGCCATAGGCAGTCAGCGCCCCGATCCACAGGGAGCCCAGCAGCATGAACTCGAAGAAATGCCCCAGTTTCCGGATCACATGGTTCCATTCCGGAAGGGTCATGTGCACCTGGAGCAGCTCACCCACCCGGGCGGCGAACCCCGCCAGGAAATAGCTGGCGTTGTTGGAGGTCACAGCCGGGACGGACGAATTGTAGAAGATGAAAGCGGTGAAAAGCAGCACAAGCAGCGAATATACCAGTTTTCTCATTCCCGATTCCTTCTTTCCTCCCCCGCCGGAGCGGGAGCGTGTCATTCGGTCTTGCGGTCACAGGTTCCGGAGGCGCCTGTCAGTGCGCCGCGGTCGACCTGCTTCCCATCACAGGTTCCGGGTCAGCGCGTCCATCATCATCATGTTGCTGACGGTGCCGATACCGCCGGGAACCGGCGTGAAGGCGGAAGCTTTCTCCGCCACCTCGGGAGCCACGTCGCCTACGATGCCGTCATCGGTGACATTGATGCCCACATCCACGATCACGGCGCCTTCCTTCACCATGTCCGGAGTCACGAAGCCGGCCTTGCCGATAGCCGCCACGATGATGTCCGCCTCACGCAGGATGGCGGGCAGGTTCTCCGTATGGCTGTGGCAGACAGTGACGGTGCAGTTCTCCTGGAGCAGCAGCAGCGCCACCGGTTTGCCCACCACGTTGCTGCGGCCCAGCACCACGGCCTTCTTCCCGTCCAGAGGGATGTTGTAGTGCTTCAGGGTGGCCAGGCAGGCCCGGGGGGTGCAGGCGGCCCAGCGGCTTTTTCCAAGCAGCAGGGCACCGCAATTCTCGGGGTTGAGGCAGTCCATGTCCTTCTCCGGGTCGATCTTCGCTCCCACCCGGTCCGCATTGACCTGGGCGGGCATGGGCATCATGGGCAGGATGCCGGTGACCGTGGGGTCCATATTGAGGGCCGCCACCGCACCCAGCACCTCTTCCGTGGAGGCGCTTTCCGGCAGCTCCACGCAGCGGGTCTCCGCCCCGATGCTCTCCGCCATCTTCACCAGGCGGTTCCGGTACACCATGGAGGCCGGGTCCCCTCCCACCGTGAGGATGGCCAGCAGCACCTTGGTGCCCGCCTTGGCCGCCTCGCCGATCTGCTCCGTAATCCGGGCGCGGTAGGCGTCAGCCACCGCTTTGCCGCGCATCATCAGTGTTTCCATGTCTCTATCTTCCTCCAATACCAGGATTGGCGACTACCCGTGGATAATCGCCAATCGTCTTCTCTTGTGTTTTCTGTTTTCAGCTTATCAGAACAGTCCGCTGATCCGGCCCTCGTCGCTGACGTCGATGTTCTCGGCGGCAGGGCGTTTGGGCAGACCGGGCATGGTCAGGATGTCGCCGGTGTAGATGACAACGAAGCCCGCGCCGGCACTGATCTTGGCGTCTTTCACCGTCATGGTGAAGCCTTCCGGAGCGCCCAGCAGCGCCGGATTGTCCGACAGGGAGTACTGGGTCTTGGCCATGCATACCGGCAGGTTGCCGAAGCCGTGCTCCTGGTACTCGGCCAGGGCCTGTTTCGCCTTCTTCTGGAATTCCACCTTCTCGGCGCCGTAGATCTCGCGGGCGATGGTGGACACCTTCTCCTCCAGGGTCATGTCCAGGGGATAGATGGGTGCGAAATGGGCCTCGCCGCCCTCGGCCAGGCGCACAACGGCTTCCGCCAGTTCCACGCCGCCTTCGCCGCCTTTGGCGAAGACATCGCTGATGGCCACCTGTACGCCCAGATCGGCGCAGTAGTCATGGACAGCCTCCAGTTCCTCGGGGGTGTCCTGCTCGAACACGTTGATGGCCACAACCACCGGCACGCCGAACTTGAACACGTTCTCGATGTGGCGTCCCAGATTGCAGAGACCGGCTTTCACCGCCGCCACGTTGGGGGTCTTCAGCTCGGTCTTGGCCACGCCGCCATGCATCTTCAGCGCGCGGACGGTTGCCACCAGGACACAGGCGTCCGGATGCAGTCCGGCGTAGCGGCACTTGATGTCGAAGAATTTCTCGGCGCCCAGGTCGGCACCGAAACCGGCCTCCGTCACGGTGTAGTCAGCCAGACGCAGGGCGGTCTGGGTAGCCATGACGCTGTTGCAGCCGTGGGCGATGTTGGCGAAAGGACCGCCATGGATGATGGCGGGCACGTTCTCCAGGGTCTGCACCAGGTTGGGTTTCACCGCGTCTTTCAGCAGTGCGGCCATGGCGCCGGCGGCTTTCAGGTCGCCGCAGGTGACAGGCTTGCCCTCGTAGGTGTAGGCCACCACGATTTTCTTCAGCCGCTCTTTCAGGTCGTGGAGGCTGGTAGCCAGGCAGAGGATCGCCATGACCTCGGAGGCCACGGTGATGTCGAAACCGTCCTCACGGGGCACGCCGTGGGCTTTGCCGCCCAGGCCCACCACGATGTTGCGCAGCTCGCGGTCGTTCATGTCCACCACGCGTTTCCAGATGATCCGGCGGGGATCGATGTTCAGCAGGTTCCCCTGCTGGATGGAGTTGTCCAGCATGGCGGACAGCAACATATGTGCGGAAGTGATGGCGTGGAAATCGCCGGTGAAGTGCAGGTTGATGTCCTCCATGGGCACAACCTGGGAGTAACCGCCGCCGGCGGCTCCGCCCTTCACGCCCATGCAGGGCCCCAGGGAGGGTTCACGGAGCGCCACGATGGCTTTCTTGCCGATCTTGGCCAGCCCCTGGGCCAGGCCCACCGTGGTGGTGGACTTGCCCTCTCCCGCCGGGGTGGGGGTGATGGCGGTGACCAGCACCAGCTTCCCCGGTTTTCTCTCTTCCACGTCGCGAATCAGTTTGTAGGAAAGTTTTGCCTTGTATTTTCCGTACAGTTCCAGGTCGTCTTCCCGGATTCCCAGTTTTGCGGCCACCTCGGTGATGGGCAGCATCTTGGCTTGCTGAGCAATTTCAATATCGGATAACATTCTGTGATTCCTCCCCATTTCTTTACTTTCGCTTACCTTTGTACACTTGCCGGAGACTTCCGCCTGCCGGGAACCGGAAAATCCGTCCCGCGGAGTTTCTCTTCTCTCAATATACCACAAAGCTGAATTACTTCAACCATGTTCCTAGGATATCACTTGAACCAGATCTCCACCTTGCTCCCCTCGGGGACCAGCTGACCCGCCGCAGGGTCCTGCTTGAAAGCGGTGCCGGAGCCGTAGGGTTCCAGGGCCAGGCCGCCCTCCTCCAGGATGGTCATGGCCTGCCGCACGTCCAGTCCGGAGAAGTCCGGCAGCTGCCACATGCCGTTGCCGCCGTTCTTCAGCACCGGCTTCTCCCGGGTGAGGCTCAGGGCCTTGTCGGCATGGGCCTCGAAAGAGGGAAGCTCGTCCTTGCGGGAGGGCTGGATGCCCTTGGCCACCAGGATCTGCTGAAGGGTGTCGCGGAATACCGGCGCGGACACCTGGGAGCCGTAGAAGGAGCCCTGGGGGGTGTCCAGCATGACCAGCATGGCGTACTGGGGCTTGTCCGCGGGGACGAAGCCCACGAAAGAGGCGATATATTCGCCGGGAGCGTAGCCTCCGTGCTCGGACAGCTTCTCCGCCGTGCCGGTCTTGCCGGCGATGCGGTAGCCCTTGATGGCCGCGGTCCTGCCGCCGCCACCGTCAACCACGCTCTCCATCATGATGCGCATCTCCTTGGCCACTTCCTCGGAGACAACCCGGCGGACCACTTTCCTGCCGCCCTGCCGGATGACCTCCCCGTTGGGGGCCACAATCCGGTCGATGATATAGGGCTGCAGCAGCTCGCCGCCGTTGGCGATAGCGCAGATGGCCCGGAGCATCTGCAGCGGAGTCACCGCGATGCCCTGGCCGATGGCCATGGTGGCCACGTCCGGCTGGTACATGCTCTTGGGGTCGTAGAGGATGCCGTCCTCCTCGCCGGGCAGCTCCACGCCGGTGACAGCGCCGAAACCGAACTTCTTGGCGTAGTCGATTTCACGCTCGGCGCCCAGTTTCAGACCGATCTGCACCATGCCGGTGTTGATGGAGTACTTGATCACGTCGCTGAAGGGGATGATGCCATGCCCCTCGCCGTTCCAGTTGCGGATATAGCGGTCCGCCACCTTCACCCTGCCCAGGTCCTCGATGGGACTGTCCGGCCGGATGATATTCTCCGTCAGTGCCATGCAGCCCACGATAGGCTTGAACACGGAACCGGGCTCATAGATGATGGAGATGCCCCGGTTCAGCCAGGTGGAGGCCGGATACTTGCCGAAATTGTTGGGGTCGAAGGTGGGACGGCTGCCCATGGCCAGGATGGCCCCCGTGTTGGGGTCCATGATGACAACGGCGGCGCTCTTGGCCTTGGTCCGTTTCATGGCATCGTCCAGCGCGTCCTCGATGACGAACTGCATCTTGCTGTCCAGGGTCAGGTACACCGTGGACAGGTGGGATTTGTCCGGTGTGGGGTCGTCCACATCCTCCGCCATCCGGCGGCCGTGGGCGTCCACTTTCTTCGATTTATAGGTGGTGGCGCCCTTCAGGATGCTGTCCAGCGCCAGCTCGATACCGGCCAGGCCGCTGTCGTCCATTCCCACGAATCCCAGCACCTGGGCCGCCATGGATTTCTTCGTATAATAGCGTTTGCTCTCCTCCAGGAAATGGAGTCCCTGGAGCTTGTTGTCCTTGATGACTTTCGCCACCCGCTCATAATCCGCCGGGTCCAGCATCCGCTTCACCCAGACGAACTGTCCCTTGAGGGAGAAAGTGTCGTGGAGGGACTGTTCCGGCATGCCCAGCACCGGCGCCAGCTTCTCCGCCGCCAGCCGGGGCATGTCCACCGCGGGGGCGCCGCCTTTCGGGTTGGCGCTGCGCTGCATCTCGTCGGGGTTCACATACAGGGATTTCACCATGATGCTCACCGCCAGCTCCTCGCCGTTGCAGTCCAGAATCTTGCCGCGGGGCGTGTTGCGGGACACGTTCCAGGTGTTCTGCCCCTCCGCCATCTTCATCATCCGCTCCCCGTCGATGATCTGAAGCCAGAAAAGACGGCCCACCACGATCACCAGGAAGAGGCTCAGAAGGGTGAAAAGACAGAGGATGCGGTTCTTCTGCATCCGCTGGAACATTTTCCCCGGACCGCCGGAAGACGGCTCACCCCGCCGGGAGTCATTGGAATATCTCATCGCAGGGGCCTCCTTCCTCCGTTACGTCTCACCACGCGCAGACCGGGTTTCTCCACAGGCGGGAGCCCCGCATTGTAGCGCTCCACGATCTCGCGCTTCCGCTTCTCGTCACGGTAGACGGACAGCACCAGTCCCAGGCCCACCAGGTTGGTCACCATGGAAGTGCCGCCGTAACTGATGAAAACCAGGGGCACGCCGATGACCGGCGCGCAGCCGGAGACCATCAGCATGTTGGCGGCGGACTGCCCCACCACCAGCATGGTGACGCCGCCCACCAGCAGAAATCCCCGGGGGTTCCGGGTGTTCCACATGATCAGCACCAGCGCCCACAGCAGCAGGAAGAAGCAGGCCACCATCAGCAGCACGCCGATGAACCCCCACTCCTGGCAGAAGATGGCGAAGGCGAAGTCCGTATGGGCCTCGGGCAGGTAGAAGAACTTGCCGGTGCCCTGTCCCCAGGTCATCCCGGAGAAACCGCCGCTGCCGATGGCCAGCAGGGACTGTACCGTCTGGTAGCCAGTCCCCTGGGCGTCTTTCCAGGGATCCAGCCACTGGGTGAGACGGGCCATGCGGTACGGCGCCATCTTGGCCAGCGTGATCAGTCCGAGGCCGCCCACCAGGGCCACCACGCCGGTCTCCACCCAGGGAAGGCCGGCCATGAAGAACAGGCCCATCATCAGTCCCCAGATGATGGTGGCGGTGCCCATGTCAGGCTGCATGAAGACGAACAGCCCCAGCAGCCCGGAATAGCCCATCAGAATCAGACAGTCCTTGTCCCGGAAGGTGGCGTTGAGCCCCTGCCGCATCCGCTCCCCCAGATAATGGGAGCCGATGATCACTTCCAGCAGCTTCACCATCTCCGAAGGCTGGAAGGAGCCCACCCCGGGGATCCGGATCCAGCGGCGCGCGCCGTTGACGACCTCGCCGGCGGCGAAGACCGCCAGCAGGCTCAGCACGCCCACCACCGCCATCAGCCCCAGGGCCCGCGGCGTCATCAGCCGCTTGTAGTTCACCCGGTAGCCTATCCAGAAAAACAGAGCCAGGCCCACAATGCCGAATATCACGTACCGTATCAGGAAATAATAGGGATTGTGCATATTGATGCCCGCCTGCACATAGCTGGCGCTGAACACGTTGATCGCGCCGATTCCCATCAGGAGCAGCACAATCCAGACAATCGCCTCTGCCGGCGAATGCCAGAACAGAAATTTTTTATCCATGTCGTCCCCCTGTCATATCTCGGAAAATCCAGTCGGAAACACCTTGCGGAATCTTTTTACACCCTTGTGGTGCCGGGGGATCAGAATACCGCCTTGCAGTAGTTGATGGGCTTGCCCCAGGCGCTGAACTTCTTCTCGTACTCCGTCTGCACCTCGTTCACAAAGTCACTGTGATGCAGGTCGTAGGACAGCTCCTGGATATCCAGGCCGAACTCCCTGAACTCCTCCACGGAGAAGTCGAAAAGCTCCCGGTTGTCCGTCTTGAAGTAGAGGACGCCGCCCTCCCCCATCAGGTTCTTGTACAGGGTCAGGAAGTTCCGGTGGGTCAGGCGCCGTTTCGCATGACGGGCCTTGGGCCAGGGATCGCTGAAGTTCAGATACAGGGTGCGGATCTCGCCGGGGGCGAACCACTCCTCCATGAAGGCCGCGTTGCCGCAGAGGATCTTCACGTTGTCCAGCTCCAGCTCCTTCACCTTCTTCGCCGGATAATAGGCGATGTCGTGCTGTGTCTCCACACCGATATAGGCCTTCTCCGGATGAAGCTGGGCCATGCCGGTGATGAAGCCGCCCTTGCCGCAGCCGATCTCCAGGCAGAGCTCCTTGCCGGGGAACACCTCCTGCCACTTGCCTCTGAAGCGGTCCAGGTCCTCCAGGTAGACATACTGCTCCGCCACGTCTTTCATCGCATCCTCGATCCAGGGTTTCTTTCTTAAACGCATGCTTTATAACCTTCTCTCTCTTCACTCTCGAATTTTCTTCCGGGGGGAAGAATCGTTTTGTTTTGTTATCGGATAGCTTTCCGGGATCCCGCCTCAAAAAAGGGGCTGTTTTCCCATATTACCCTTATATTCTTTCATTATACCGCAAGATAAAGAAAAGTGCGCCGGAAAATCGGCGCACTTCAGGAAAATTCTCTTCAATTTTGTCCGGATTCCGGAGAATCCGTCTCCCGCGGCTTCCGCCACCGGGCATTATTTCTCTTTTTTGGCTTTGGCCTTCTTTTTCTTGTTGGGACCCAGCTCGAATTTCTTCAGGTAACGGTACAGGGTCACACGGCTCACATCCAGCATGCCGGCCATCTTGGAGATGTTGCCGCCTGCGGATTTCCATACGGCGATGAAGGCGTCCTTGTCGTACTTCCAGGATTTCGCCATGGTCTTGTCGCCGGGCAGTTTGATGTTCTCCGCCTCGATGACGCCGCCGGGGGTATGGAAGAAGGCGCGCTCGATGACGCCCTGGAGCTGTTTGATGTTGCCGGGCCAGCTGCATTCCATCAGCATCTTCAGCGCTTCCGGCGTCAGGTGCTTCTGGGGCATGTTGTGCTGGGCGGACATCTCCGCCAGGATATGGTTGGCCAGGACCTCGATG
This sequence comes from uncultured Negativicutes bacterium, assembly GCA_937926555.1. Classification (GTDB taxonomy): domain Bacteria; phylum Bacillota; class Negativicutes; order Acidaminococcales; family Acidaminococcaceae; genus Succiniclasticum. Next base: position 21,165 of record CALAZX010000226.1, read on the forward strand.
TCCTTCACGCGCTCACGCAGCGGCGGGATCCGCATGATGGTGTCCAGCACCATCTCGTAGAGGGCGCGGCTGAACAGGCCCTTGTCGGCCAGACGTTTCAGGTTGGAGTCGCAGGCCGCGATGACACGCACGTTGAGCTTCTTGCGCTCGCCGGTGTCATGCATCACCAGACCGTTCTTCAGCACATCGGCCAGACGGTCGCCCATCTCCACGGGCAGCTTCTCCACCTCGTCCAGGAAGAGAGTGCCGCCGATGGCCAGTTCCAGTTTGCCCGCAGTGGGCTGGTTGTCGCCATCCAGGCTGCCGAAGAACTCCTCCTCCAGCGCCTCCATGGGGCCGTTGGTGCATTTCACCGCGATCAGGGGAGCGGCGGCGCGGGAGCTGGCCTGGTGGATACCATGGGCCAGACGCTGCTTGCCGGTACCGGGCTCGCCCTGCAGCAGGATGTTGTTGTCGCCCCGGGCGATACGGGACGCCTTGTGCTGCAGCGCCAGGAACTCGGCGGTCTCGCCCACCATGCTGTACAGGCTGTAGCGGGAGCTGTAGCCGGTGGCGTGGGCGATGGTGGTCTTCTGGTCCTCGATGGACATGGACATCACCAGTGCGCTCTCCACTTCCTTGCCCACTTTGATGGGCAGTACCGTGGTGATATCTTCATAAGTGCGGTCCTGGGTGATCCAGGTGATCTCGCGGCGATGGGTGGGTACGCCGCCCAGGGCCTTCCGCACGGGAATATGCTCATAGTTCAGGAACACGTCCTCCAGGCGTTTCTTGCCTTCCAGACGGCGTTCCGCGTTGCCGTTGCAGTATTTGATGTTCTCGTCCTGGTCCATCCAGAACACGCTTACCGGCAGCTCGTCCATCATCATCTGGTAGATGCTCCAGTATTCCAGGGTGGCCAGGTGCTGCTCGATGGAGTATTTCATGGTCAGCAGCAGGGACAGCAGCAGGTCGTAGGGCAGATCGTTCTGGTCCACGGAGCAGAACGACAGGATGTAACGGATCTTGCCGTTGACACAGATCGGCGCGCTGCAGGCGTCACCGCTGTGGCTGTCGCGGATCCACATCTCCGGTCCGAACATGAGGAAAGGCACATTGTGCTCCCGGGCGATGCTGATGCTGGACGTGCCCACATCCTCCTCCAGGACACGCATACCCACGATATCCTCGATGACACGCTGGAAGAACGGCATGGCGTAGTTCTTGATGACATAACCCTGCTCGTCGATCAGCAGCATGCTCAGGTTGTGGATGTTGAAATGCTGTTTGCTCTGCTCATAGAGTCCGTCCACATATTTGACGATGAACTCATGGGCCTTCTGGTGGGCCTCGATGCCCTCCCGGCTGAGTTTGTTGATCTTCGGCATCGTCTCATGGGGCAGTTTCAGCGCCCGGCAACGGAGCCAGGACTGTGCCACCCAGGGATGGACGTTGGGGTCAACAGTCCCCTCATCCATGAATTTATTGTAATAAGCTGTCAGCTTCTCTTTATTGCGTCTTTCACGAATCATGTAACCAAATCTCTCCTGTCTCTATACTATACTGAACTTGTCCGGACTGAACTCATCCGGTTAAAACCGTACACCTTATAATATACTGTATTTCCCTCATTTTTTCCACTATAAATGTTAAAAATGTTACATGTAGTTGTAACCTTTGAGTATAATTCAGAAAATAGCTGTATAAAAAACCATTCCGACAGTGCCGGATTTCTCACTGAACGCTCCTCGACGCCGCCAATCACCGCGGCCTCTCTCCGCCCGGATCACTGCGGTCCGTTGGTCACCAGGACCCTCCGGGCGCCATAATAACGGCTTCTCCAGTAGTCCTCCCGCAGGTCGCAGAGCCGCACGCCCCGTGAGCTGGTGGCGTTCCAGAACTTGTTGCCGCCGGCGTAGATGCCCACATGGGACGCTCCCGGCGCATAGGTGGTGAAGAACACCAGGTCACCGGGCTTCAGCTGCCGCATGGTGACAAAGACGCCTTCCAGCACCTGGGTGTCAGCCAGGCGGGTGAGCTTGATCCCGTTCTTGTCGAAAACATACTGCACATAGCCGGAGCAGTCGAACCCTTTGGGTGTGGTGCCTCCGAAAACGTATTTCACGCCCTGGTAGCGGGACGCCGTCTTCAGGATGCTGCCGGATTTCACCTTCTTGTTGCCTTCCTTGGCGAAAGCCTCCCAGGTCAGCCGCTGGTACGTCTCGTTGTCCAGCTTGCCGCTCTGCCTCAGCCGGTAGTCCTTCTGGAACTGGCGCAGGGTCTTCTCCAGTCCGGAGGTGAACTTGCCGTCGGGAGTCCCCGCCGCATAGCCCAGCTTCTTCAGATTGATCTGGGCCACCTTCACCTTCCAGCCGGAATCCCCCACCGTATAGACGCTCTTGGCGGGTTCCTTCCTGTTGGATACAGCGGCCTTGTTCTTGCGGCGGCCTTCTTTCAGCGCTGCCTTCGCCGCCTTCTTCTGGGCTTTCAGACGTTCCTTCTCCGCCTTCCGCTCCGCTTTCAGCTGGGCCCGGGTCTTGGTCACCGGTGCCGCCTTGGCTGCGGCAGGTGCGGCCACCGAGGGTTTCGGGGCCGCAGGTGCGGGCTTCGAGACAGCTGGTGCCGGTTTTGAAGCCGCAGGAGCCGGTCTCACGGTGGGAGACGGCGGTGCGGGTTTCGGCGCAGGAGCCTTGTGCAGGACAGTGGGCGCCTGCTTCGCAGGAGTGTTCCCGGTCTTCGCCGGGGTCCGGGTCACCGCCGGGTTTCCCGACGCGGCCCCGGGATAGACCACACGTGGCACATTGGCCAGGGAGCCGTCAGCGTGGTGGGGCTGGCTGCTTACCACCGGAGCCGCTTCCAGTGCGGCCGGACACAGGGCGAGAAACATCGCCGCTGCCGCCATTCCCGTCAGAATCCCGTTCCATCTCCGCTGCCTCATGGGCCATCTCCCCCGTCCTGTCCTGTCTGT
>CALAZX010000227.1 GCA_937926555.1 uncultured Negativicutes bacterium
GTTTTTTCTGTTTTGCCCGTTCTCTTCTATTAAATAGGCACACTGATTGCCGGATTTTTTCCTTAAAAATGAAAAGACCTGCCGCAGGGCGCAGCAGGTCTTCCAATGGCGGAATCCCCTCCCCCGGTCCGGACATGCCGGTGCCGGGAAGAGGTCTTCCGTCTTATTCATTTCTGTTCATGACTTCGCCAGTCACGTTTTCCGCCTGTGCAGGCGGCCTGTCCCAATCCAGATCAGATATTCTCCTCTTCCGGTTCAACAGCTACAGCGTCCTCGCTCACATCAGCCAGGTATTTCACCTTGATGTCGCGGTAACGGCTCATGCCGGTGCCGGCGGGGATCAGCTTGCCGATGATGACGTTCTCTTTCAGGCCCAGCAGCGGATCGACTTTGCCTTTGATAGCTGCGTCGGTCAGCACGCGGGTGGTCTCCTGGAAGGAAGCTGCGGACAGGAAGGAGTCGGTAGCCAGGGATGCCTTGGTGATACCCAGCAGGATAGGTCTGCCTTTGGCAGGCTCCTTGCCTTCGTCAATGGCGTTCTGGTTGGTCTCCTTGAAGATGCTCACATCGATGTCATCGCCGGGCAGCAGATTGGTATCGCCCGCCTCCTCGATTCTCACCTTGCGCATCATCTGACGTACCATCACTTCGATATGTTTATCGTTGATTTCTACGCCCTGGGATTTGTATACGCCCAGAACCTGCTGCACCAGATAACGCTGGGCAGCCTGTACGCCGCTGATACGCAGAATGTCATGGGGATCCAGGGAGCCTTCCGTCAGACGGTCGCCGATCTCCACTTCCTGACCTTCCACGATGGAGAGTTTCGCACCGTAGGGAATCATGTAGGTGTGCTCGATGATCTCATCTTCCGGTCTGCCGGTGATGATGACTTTCCGCTGTTTCTGACCCAGCTCCTCGACGATATGGGCTACGCCACGGTTCTCAGCCAGGATACCGGGATGTTTGGGTTTTCGCGCCTCGAACAGCTCCTCGACACGGGGAAGACCCTGGGTGATATCCTCACCTGCTACGCCGCCGGTATGGAACGTACGCATGGTCAGCTGGGTACCGGGCTCGCCGATAGCCTGCGCGGCGATGGTACCTACTGCTTCGCCAACATCCACGTTCTTGTCGGTGGCCAGGTTGCGGCCGTAACATTTGCGGCATACGCCGAATTTGGATTTACAGGTCAGTACGGAACGGATCTTGACGGTCTCACGCAGGGATGCGATCTTGTCCGCCATGGGTTCCGTGATGTATTCGTTGATATGGAACAGAACGTTGCCGTTCTCGTCTTTGATATCCTCCGCCAGGTTTCTGCCGATGATACGGTCGCGCAGAGATTCGATGACGGTTTTCTTCTTGTTGCCTTCCGTGATGGCTTCGATCTCGATACCCTCGATATCGTTGTTGCGCACGGAGACAGAAGTGACAGTACCGTCTTCCAGAACCGCTGCGATGTCTGCGGCGGTCAGCTCGGCGCCGGCCTTGGCCAGAACCTCGCCTGCGGCGTTGACAACATCCTCGGCAATCTCTTTGCCCAGGAAGTGGTTCTCCAGCACTTCTTTCATATGACGGGTGGCTACTTCCTCGGGGATGTTGATCTTCATATCCTCGCGCTCGTCACCGTCGATATTGTTGATGTCGCGGACATACAGACTGATGTCGGTGATGCCTGCGGCAACCAGGCGGTTGTATACGTCCTGGGTGATCTGGGTGTCGGCCTCTGCCACCAGCTCGCCGGTCTCGGGGCTGATCACATTGGCTGCCAGCATACGTCCCAGTACCAGGGAGCGTACTTTCTTGGCGCTGGCGCCCAGTTCCTTCTTGCACAGACGGCTGCGCTCTTTCACCAGGTTCAGGGTGTGGATGTCGCAGTCATCCTCGCGGACGATGACATCCTGCGCAACGTCTACCAGACGACGGGTCAGGTAACCGGAGTCAGCCGTACGCAGTGCGGTATCGGCCAGACCTTTACGTGCGCCATGGGTGGAGATGAAGTACTCCAGAATGGTCAGACCCTCACGGAAGTTCGCCTTGATAGGCCGGTCAATGATACGGCCGGAAGGATCCGCCATCAGACCACGCATACCTGCCAGCTGACGGATCTGCTGCACGTTACCACGGGCACCGGAGTTGGCCATCATGTAGATAGGGTTGAAGGCGTCCATGGTGGTGGCCATCAGCTTGTCGGCAACGTCGTCGGTGGCTTTGCCCCAGATCTCGATGACTTTGCGGTAACGCTCGTCATCGCTCATCAGACCACGGCGGTACATGCTCTCGGTCTTATCAACGGTTTTCTCCGCTGCGGCCAGGATCTCATGTTTCTCTGCCGGAATCTGGATATCGGATACGGCGATGGAGATACCGGATTTGCAGGCGTTATCGTAACCCATGCGTTTTACGATATCCAGCACTTCGGCGGTACCCAGGTTGCCGTACAGTTTATGGGATTTCGCAACCAGTTTGCCCAGTTCTTTCTTGGTGATCAGTTTGCCCAGGAACCAGTGCTCCTCGCCATTCTCACCTTTGACTTTCTCGAAATAGCGCAGCTTCAGGGGCAGCGCCTCGTTGTACATGGCGTTACCGATGGTGGTCTCCACCAGGCTCTTGCCCTCGGTGCGGGTCTCGCCGTTGATCTCGGCGTTGGGAACCAGCATCCAGATCTTGGCCTGGAGGTCCAGATAACCGTGGAAGTATGCCAGGCGGGCCTCGTCCATGTTGCTGTAACGGTTGCCCTCGCCTTTGGCCCCTTCACGGACCATGGTCATGTAGTAAGCGCCCAGTACCATATCCTGGGTAGGAACGGCGACAGGTTTGCCGTCTTTCGGAGCCAGGATGTTGTTCACGGACAGCATCATCATGCGTGCTTCCGCCTGCGCCTCAACGGACAGCGGCAGATGCACAGCCATCTGGTCACCGTCGAAGTCCGCGTTGTATGCGGTACATACCAGCGGATGCAGTTTGATGGCGCGGCCTTCGGACAGGATGGGCTCGAAAGCCTGGATGCCCAGACGATGCAGCGTCGGTGCGCGGTTCAGCAGAACAGGATGTTCTTTGATGACATCTTCCAGAACGTCCCATACTTTCGCTTCGGAACGCTCAACCATGCGTTTCGCCATTTTGATGTTGTTGGCCAGCTTGTCGGTGACCAGACGTTTCATAACGAAAGGTTTGAACAGCTCCAGCGCCATCTCTTTCGGCAGACCGCACTGATGCATCTTCAGTTCAGGACCTACCACGATTACGGAACGGCCGGAATAGTCGACACGTTTACCCAGCAGGTTCTGACGGAAACGGCCCTGTTTGCCTTTCAGCATGTCGGACAGGGATTTCAGCGGACGGTTGCCGGGGCCCGTTACAGGGCGGCCGCGACGGCCGTTGTCGATCAGCGCGTCCACAGCTTCCTGGAGCATCCGTTTCTCGTTGCGGACGATGATGTCCGGAGCGTGGAGTTCCAGCAGCCGTTTCAGACGGTTGTTACGGTTGATTACACGACGGTACAGGTCGTTCAGGTCGGAGGTGGCGAAACGGCCGCCATCCAGCTGTACCATCGGGCGCAGGTCGGGCGGGATGACCGGAACGGCGTCCAGGATCATCCATGCCGGGTTGTTGCCGGATTTCAGGAAAGCCTCGGCAACTTCCAGGCGGCGCACGATGCGCACTTTCTTCTGGCCGCTGGCGGTTTTCAGTTCCGCCCGCAGCTCTTTGGCCAGGGTGGCCACGTCGATATTCTCCAGCAGCTCTTTGATAGCCACTGCGCCCATGTCGGCACGGAACTCGTCGCCGTATTTGTCACGGGCACTCATATATTCGATCTCGGTCAGCAGCTGTTTCTGCTGCAGCGGAGTGTCGCCCGGGTCCAGAACGATGTAGTTCACGAAGTACAGTACACGTTCCAGGTTGCGGGGGGACATGTCCAGGATCAGACCCATGCGGCTGGGGATGCCTTTGAAGTACCAGATATGGGAAACGGGAGCAGCCAGTTCGATGTGACCCATACGGTCACGGCGTACTTTCGCGCGGGTTACTTCAACGCCGCATTTGTCACAGATGACACCTTTGTCACGGATACGTTTATGTCTGCCGCAATGGCATTCCCAGTCTTTCACAGGCCCGAAAATGCGCTCGCAGAACAGACCGTCCGTCTCAGGTTTCAGCGTACGGTAGTTAATGGTTTCCGGTTTCTTCACTTCGCCGTGGGACCAGGATCTGATCAGGTCCGGGGAAGCAAGACCGATACGCATAGAATCAAAATTATTAACGTCTAACAAGAACCTCTCGCTCCCTTCTTATTCATTACCTTCGTCAGAGTCTTCGCCGTCTTCGCTGACCGTCATGTTGCCCAGGTCTGCGATGGCGTCTTCGTCCTCTGCGCCTTCGGCACCGTTGTAAGTGGCTTCCTCGTCATACTTCTTAGCCGCTTTCGGGCCTTCGGGCACTACGGTCTGACCGACAGCCTGCAGCTCGGTTTCGTCTACATTGCCGTCCATCTCGTCCTCGTCGTCCTGTAAGGAGATGTCCTCATCGTCCTCGTCCAGCACGCGGATATCCAGACCGATACTCTGAAGTTCTTTGATCAATACCTTGAAGGATTCCGGTACGCCCGGTTCAGGGATATTCTCGCCTTTGACGATAGCTTCATAGGTCTTCACACGACCCACCACGTCATCGGATTTCACTGTCAGGATCTCCTGCAGCGTGTATGCGGCGCCGTAAGCCTCCAGCGCCCAAACCTCCATCTCACCGAAACGCTGGCCGCCGAACTGAGCCTTACCACCCAGCGGCTGCTGGGTAACCAGGGAGTACGGGCCGGTGGAACGGGCATGGATCTTGTCGTCTACCAGATGATGCAGTTTCAGCATGTATACGCAGCCTACAGTTACCGGGTTGTCGAAAGGCTCGCCGGTACGACCGTCGTACAGCACGGTCTTGCAGCTCTTGTCCACGCCTGCCAGCTCCATCATCTTCTGCATGTCGTCAGCGCGGGCGCTGTCGAATACGGGCACAGCCATCTTCACGGCGCTGACAGTCTCGTTGCCTGCCTTGCCGATCTCGGTGGGTTTCATCATGCCGTATTTCTCAACGTCATAGCCTGCTTCCTGCAGCTGCTCGGCAAAGCCGGGCTCGTTATTCTGAATCTTCATGCCGACTGCCATGGCAGCCCAGCCCAGATGGGTCTCCAGAATCTGGCCGATGTTCATACGGGAAGGTACGCCCAGGGGGTTCAGCACGATCTGTACCGGTTCGCCGTTGGGCAGGAAGGGCATGTCCTCACGGGGGAGGATTCTGGATACGACACCCTTGTTGCCGTGACGGCCGGACATTTTGTCGCCTGCGCGGATCTTACGTTTCTGCGCGATATGGATACGTACCTGCTCGTTGACTCCCGGAGGCAGCTCGTCGCCATGGTCGCGGGAGAACACTTTCACGCTGACAATGATGCCGGTCTCGCCATGGGGAACGCGGAGGGAGCTGTCGCGCTCTTCCCGTGCCTTCTCGCTGAATACGGCATGTACCAGACGTTCTTCCGGAGACAGCTCGGTCTCGCCTTTCGGAGTCACTTTTCCTACTAGAATATCGCCGGGGCGCACTTCCGCACCGATGCGGATGATACCGCGGTCATCCAGGTCTTTTCTGGCCTCCTCGGACACGTTGGGGATATCGCGGGTGATCTGTTCCGGTCCCAGTTTGGTGTCGCGGGAGTCGCAATTGTATTCTTCAATATGAATGGAAGTATAGGTGTCGTTCTTCACCAGGTCTTCACTGAGGAGCACAGCATCCTCGTAGTTGTAGCCTTCCCAGGGCATGTAGGCAACGATGACGTTGCGGCCCAGGGCCAGCTCGCCGCCGTCGGTGGCGGGACCGTCAGCCAGTACCTGGCCGACCTCGACCTTGTCGCCTTTGTAGACGATAGGACGCTGGTTCACGCAGGTGCTCTGGTTGGAACGTTTGAATTTCAGCACATTGTAGCTGTCGCGCTCGCCATTGGCGGTGCGTACGACAATGTTGTCGCCGGTCACGCGCTCAACCACACCGGCACGTTTTGCCAGGATGCAGTTGCCGGAGTCCGTCGCCACTTTGTACTCCATACCGGTACCTACCACAGGTGCCTGGGGAGCCAGCAGAGGCACAGCCTGACGCTGCATGTTCGCGCCCATCAGCGCGCGGTTCGCGTCATCGTGCTCCAGGAACGGGATCAGTGCGGTAGCGATGGACACTACCTGTTTAGGAGAAACGTCCATGTAGTCGACGCCGTCGGGAGACAGGCTCAGCACCTCGTTCTCCGCTCTGGCGGTGACACGGTCGCCCAGGAAGTAGCCGTTGTCATCCAACGGTTCGTTCGCCTGTGCGACAATGTATTTATCCTCTTCGTCGGCGGTCAGGTAATCGATCTCGTCGGTTACCCGTTTGTTCTTCTTGTCAACCTTGCGGTACGGAGTCTCGATGAAACCGTATTTGTTGATGATAGCGAAGGTGGACAGGGAGCCGATCAGGCCGATGTTCGGGCCCTCAGGGGTCTCGATAGGACACATACGGCCGTAATGGGAGTTATGTACGTCGCGGACTTCGTAGCCTGCGCGCTCACGGGACAGACCGCCGGGTCCCAATGCGGACAGACGGCGTTTGTGAGTCAGCTCGGCCAGCGGGTTGTTCTGGTCCATGAACTGGGACAGCTGGCTGCTGCCGAAGAACTCTTTGATAGCTGCCACAACAGGACGGATGTTGATCAGCGCCTGCGGGTTGATCACGTCGATGTCCTGGATGGTCATACGCTCTTTGACAACGCGCTCCATACGGGCCAGACCGATACGGAACTGGTTCTGCAGCAGTTCGCCCACGCAGCGTACGCGGCGGTTGCCCAGATGGTCGATATCGTCTTTCTCGCCATGGCCGTCCATCACGTTCAGCAGATAGCCGAAGGAGGCGAAGATATCGTCACGGGTCACGGTGCGCATGTTCTCGGGGATGCCTGCGGTGAAGATGATCCGCAGCACTTTGCCGCTCAGCTCGCGGATTTTCACCTGGTAGATACCCTGCTCGCTGTAGATGCCGCTCTCCTCGATCTTGTCCAGCTCGTCGGCGCCCATGCGGACACCTGCGTCCAGAATCAGCTCGCCGGTCTCAAGGTCAACCAGCGGTTCAGCCAGCACGCAGCCGGCCAGGCGGTTTCTCCAGCCCAGTTTCTTGTTCAGTTTGTAACGGCCTACTTTGGCCAGGTCATAACGCTTGTTGTCGAAGAAGGTGGATTCGATCAGCTGCTGGGCGTTCTCCAGAGTGGGAGGTTCGCCGGGGCGCAGCTTCTTGTAGATCTCCAGCATGGCCTCTTCCCGGTTGGTGGTTGTATCCTTGTCCAGGGTGGCACGCACTGCCTCGATCATCTCGATACCGTTATCCGTGTGGTTCTCAATCTGGGTATCGCCGAAGAATTCCAGGATCTCTTCGTTGGACTCCAGCCCCATCGCACGCAGCAGTACGGTGGCCGGCACTTTTCTGGTACGGTCTACACGGGCATAGATGACATGGTTCAGGTCCGTCTCATACTCAATCCAGGCACCGCGGTTAGGGATAACCGTCGTACCGTAGAGATAGACAGCACTGGGATCCATCTGTTTGTCATAGTAGACACCCGGAGAACGGACCAACTGACTGACGATAACTCGTTCCGCGCCATTGATGACAAAGGTACCAGTGGAAGTCATCAGCGGGAAGTCGCCCATGAATACGTGGGATTCCTTGATTTCGCCGGTATCTTTGTACAGCAGCCGTACATTGACATTCATGGGTGCGGAATAGGAAGCGTCCCTTTCCTTGCACTCCTCGATATCATATTTCGGCTCGCCCAGTTCGAAACTTTCGAATGAAAGTTCCAGATTACCGTTAAAGTCTTTGATAGGCGAAATATCGTGGAAAATCTCATTGAGTCCTTCCTCAATGAACCACTCATAAGACTTCCGCTGGAGATCAATCAAGTGAGGCATAGGCAATACTTCATTGATTCTTCCAAAACTGTACCGAGTTCTGTCACCTGTTTGAACCGGTTTTAACATGTAGCCCTTCACTCCTTATATTTTATGTCAGGCAATACAAAATCAAGCACGCTGCACAGAGCTAAAAAAAACAAGGCTCTTACCGCAAGGACCCTGTTTCCTGTTTATCGTGACGAACGTACTTCATCCCTAACCATATGGCAGCCGAGGTGAACCACTACACTCTCTGGCCGTTGTAGTCAAGCCTGCATTTTCACTCAAAATAACAAAAAATGCTAACAATGGTGGTAAATAATGGTAACACAAAACATATGATTCTGTCAAGTGTTTACATATCTTTTTTCTATTTT
>CALAZX010000228.1 GCA_937926555.1 uncultured Negativicutes bacterium
CAGACCCTTGTCGTCCACCATGGTGTCCCCGGCGGTGAAGCTGCCGGAAGTCACGTTGTCTTTGGTGATGGTGGTCTGTTTGCCGTCCGCGCCGGCCACGGTGATGGAATCCGTGCCGATAGTGGTGGTGTTGTTGCCGTCACCATCATTCAGTTCCACTTTGCCGCCGGTGAGCTCGGTCTTCTCGGCGCCCTTGCCTACGGAGACGCTGTTGAGACCGGTCACATCCTCAGGCAGTTCCACATTGCCCTTGATGCTGTAGTTGTGACCCTTGCCAGCCTGGCCTTCGTTCAGGTCGGTGATCTCGAACTTCACGTTGCCCGTGTTGTCAGCTCCCACAGTGGTCAGCTGGCCCACGTTGGCCGCGTCGCTGTCCTGTGTGCCGGCAGCCACGTTGCTGATCTGCTGGCCGCCTGCGCTGATGCCGCCGCTGGTGAATTTCACCACTCTCGCCGGATCCGCGTTGCTGATGGTCATGCCTGCATTGGTGATGGTGGTGCCGCCCGCGAAGGTCAGTCCGCCTTCATTCAATACGGTGCTGCCTGCGTTGAAGGTGGTGGAAGTCACGCTGTCGCCGTTGATGACGGTCTGGCCGCCGCCGGTGCCGTCAACCGTGATGTTGTTCTTGTTGACGACGGTTCTGGATCCTTCCGGCCCCACTTCCACACTGTTCAGATCCTTCAGGTCTTTCGCCAGTTTCACGGTCAGCTTGCCGTCCTCGTTGATAACGGCGATGTTGCCATTGCTCAGTGCGCCGGTTGCGCCGCCCACGATATCCAGCTGCTGGTTGAGCTGCCTGGTGATGATTCTCTCTTCAGCGAATTCCGCATCGTCACCGCCGAACTTCAGACCGTCGGTGTTTTTCGCCAGACCGCTCAGGTCCGCATCAGCCCTGATGCTGTAGTTGTGGCCCTTGCCAGCCTGGCCTTCGTTCAGGTCGGTGATCTCGAACTTCACGTTGCCCGTGTTGTCAGCTCCCACAGTGGTCAGCTGGCCCACGTTGGCCGCGTCGGTGGTCTCTTTGCCGGCCTTCACGTTGATGATCTGCCGTTCCGCTCCCCTGGCGCCTACGGACACAGTCTGTGTCCGCCCGTTGTCGGAAGAGCCAGTCCCCAGGATCACCACGTCTGCCGCACCGCTGGTCACGTTACTGCCCAGAACATACACATTATCATGCTTCACTGTGTTCTCCTGGCCCAGCGCAACCGCATCGCTGCCTGTCACCGTGTTGCCGCTGCCCAGGATGCCCACATTGCTGCCGTTCACCATGTTCTTGTTGCCGTAGACGAAGGCGTTCTCCACCGCCGCCGCATTTTGGGCAGCCTTCTTCAGTTCGTCCCGCCACGTGCTGACGTTCTGATCGTTGGGCTCCATCTCTAATTCATCATTGGTCTTTGCGGCTCCCTCTGCCAGTTTCGCCCTCAGCGTGTCATCGCCGCCAACCTGGTTTCCACTGCCGGTGACGGCCATATCCTTGCCTTTCAGGAAGTTCTGCGAACCGCTGATGCTCGAGTTCGCCCCGTCCAGGTAGTTGGCTATCCCTCCGCTGATGATACCGCCTTCCGACCCTGCCGTGAGCGTATTCAGCTTGCCAATACCGATGAAACTGAACTCACCTGAACCTTCGTTATGACGGCCACCGATGACGGAGGCATATTCGCCCATCACACGGTTGCCCGAGCCGCTGACCACGATACTGTTTTCGCCATCAGCATGGTTCTCCCGGCCACCGCCGATGAAGCTGTAATTGCCCTCGGCATAATTCTCCTGGCCGCCGATTACGATACTGTTTTCGCCACCAGCATGGTTATTCTGGCCGCCGACGATAATGCTGAATTCGCCCTCGGCCTTGTTCAAGGCGCCGCCGACGATAACGCTGTTGAACGCCTCGGCCTTGTTCGAGGCACCGGCGCCGACGAAGCTGGTTGTGCCCGAGGCCTTGTTCGACTTGCCGGCGCCGACGAAGCTGGATAAGCCCGAGGCGGTGTTATCTTCACCGCCGCCGACGAAGCTGTAGTCCTCCTCAGCCTTGTTCCACATACCGGCGCCGACGAAGCTGGATTCCCCCTCGTTCCTGTTCGACTCGCCGCCACAGATAAAGCTGTTCTCCCCCCCATCATAGTTGTGAGAGCCACCGCCGATAAAGCTGCCCTTCCCCCCGGCATAGTTCACAGAGCCACCGCCGATAAAGCTGTAATCGCCCACGGCATGGTTGTCCTCGCCACCCACCACCACGGCATTGTCTCCGTCAGCATTGTTGTCAGCACCGGAAAGAGCCTGTCCCGCTTCCGCCACCATCACAGGCGGAGTGTATCCGAATGTGAGAACCATGCTGGATGCTACCGTAAAAAGAATC
>CALAZX010000229.1 GCA_937926555.1 uncultured Negativicutes bacterium
TCTCTTATCGATAACTTCCTCGACTCTATTCCCGAAGACGACAAACCGGCGCCACGGAGCAGCACCTGTCCGTCGGGCAGGTCCAGCTCTATTTCCCGGGCAATGATGGATTTCCCCTCCGAGGGGATCCGTTCCAGGTCCTCCTGGGCCGACTGCTGCCGCACCGCCTCCATATGGATGCCGAAGTCGGTGAGTCGCTGCACCACCGCCTGCCATTCCGCGATGCTCATGTAGGTGTCCACGAAGTAGGACAGGGCGTCCTGCACCCGCCCGAAAGCTCCCGCCACCTGCATCAGGCCGCCCAGTGTGATCTCATGGCTGAGGAACCGGGGCATGACCACCACCAGCGGGAAGATGATGGCGATCTGGGAGTAGCCGCTGTTGAGACACACCAGCTGTTTCTGCTTCTTGATGATTTTCCAGAAGTTGTCCAGCAGCAGGCGGAACCGGTGCTTGAAGATGTGCCCCTCCGTCTTCTCGCCGCTGTAGAAGGCCACGCTCTCGGCGTTCTCACGCATGCGCATCATACTGAAACGGAAATCCGCCTCGAACCGCTGCTGGATGAAGTTCAGCCCCATCAGCCGCTTGCCCACCTTATGGGTGAGCCAGGTGCCCAGCACCGAGTAGAGCAGCGCCGTCCACACCAGGTAGCCGGGGATGCTCAGGGTCTTCCCCAGGGCGTTCAGCTCCAGAGGGCCGGACAGGCTGTAGAGGATCATGACGAAGGACAGGAAGGTGGTGGCGGCCTTCAGCAGGCCGATGCCGAACCGTAACGTGTACTCCACGAACAGCCGGATATCCTCACTGATACGCTGGTCCGGGTTGTCCGTGCTGGTGCCGAACATCTGCAGCCGGTAATAGGTCTTGTGCTTCAGCCACTCGTCGATATAGGCGTTGGTCAGCCAGCGGCGCCAGTTCAGAATCAGCACCTGCTGCAGGTAGAACGAGTACACCGACAGGATGATGAAGGTGAAGGCCAGCCAGGTGAAATGGATCAGCTCATGGAAGATGGTCTCCTTGTCATAATTCTGCAGCGCGCTGTAGAAGGCGTTGTTCCAGTGGTTCAGCTGCACCAGCATGAACACCACGCCCAGCGTCAGAGCGATGATGGCCCCCAGCAGCAGGAACGCCTTTCTCTTCTCCTCGCTCATCCAGTAGCTCTTGGTGAGCTGCCACACATCCTTCAGAAACTTCCAGTTCAGCTTCGCGGTCTGTGTGCCGCTCCGCCCGTTGTCATTCTCCACGACAGTCCCTCCCGGTCTATGATATGTTTCCATTCTACTATCTGTATTTGACGTTTCTTTGTCATTTGTCATTTATCATAGGACAGATTCCCAATAAGATTATTCTAGCCGAAAAAAGAACGCCTGACAAGCGCAAGGGCCTGTCAGGCGTCTTTCAGAGGAGGTCTCCCGGAGCCTCCGGGATTCCGTTTCTATTCAGTTTCTGTCCGTTTTCCTTCTCACTTGCTCTCGGCCAGGTCGGAAGTGTCTCCGTCCTTCTTGCCGCGGCTGAAGATCCGCTCGATGACAACGAAGAGCACGGGGATCAGGAAGATACCGACGAAGGTGTTGAAGGTCATGCCGCCCACAACGGCGTTACCCATGGACACACGGGCGCCGGCGCCGGGGCCGGTGGCGATAGCCAGGGGCACACAGCCCAGGATGAAGGCGAAAGATGTCATCAGGATGGGGCGGAGACGGAGGTTGGCCGCATCCACCGCAGCTTTGACAACGGGCTCGCCGTTCTCCAGGTTCATCTTGGCGTATTCCACGATCAGGATGGCGTTCTTCGCCGCCAGGCCGATCAGCATGATCATGGCCACCTGCATGTACACGTCGTTCTGCTGGCCTCTGAAGTACTGGGATGCCAGGCAGCCCAGGATTGCGGGAGGCACGGAGAACAGCACGGCCAGCGGGATGGTCCAGCTCTCATACAGTGCGCACAGAACCAGGAATACGAACACCAGGGAGATGACGTACAGTCCCAGTGCGGAGGACCCCGCCTCCTTCTCGTCGCGGCTCTGGTCCGTCCACTCGTAGGTGTAGGTGGTCGGCAGCACTTCCTTGGCCACTTCCTCCAGGGCCGTCATGGCCTGGCCGGTGGAGTAGCCCGGTGCCGGGGAGCCTGCGATCTTGAAGGCGCTGGCGCCGTTATACCGGGTGACAGACGGAACGGTGAGGTCCGGTTCGGAACTTACCAGCGCGTTCAGCGGAACCATCTGGCCGGTGGTGCTTCTCACGTAGAAGAAGCGCATGTTATCCACGTTGTCGCGGAACTCGGGCTGTGCCTGCATGACAACTTTCCAGGTACGGCCGAAGTTGTTGAAGTCGTTGATCTCGTTGCCGCCCAGGAAGGTCTGCAGCGCGCCGAAGACGCTGGCTACAGGCACATGCAGGGATTCGGCCTTGGCACGGTCCACACTGAATTTGTAACCCGGGGTGTCCGTGTTGAAGGTGGTGTACGCCACGCCGATCTCAGGCCGTTTGTTGGCGGCCATGATGAACTGGCGGGAGATGTTGTTCATCTGCTGCACATTGTCGCCGCCCAGGTTCATGACGTACATGCTCAGGCTGCCCGTGGAGGACAGGCCCGGCAGTGCCGGCTCGTTGAACGCCATCATGTTCATCTCGGGCGTCTGTGCGGCCAGACCGTAGATCTGCTTGATCAGGTCGAAGCTGGACACATGACGTTTGTCGAAATCCTCCATGATGACAGGCAGCAGGCCTGCGCTGGATTTCGGTGCGCCGGTGAGGATGTCGAAGCCGTTTACGGCGATGACGTACTTGACGTCGTCAAACTTCATCAGCTTCTTGGACAGTTCCTCCATCTGGTACACACCGCGGTTGGAGGATGCGCCCTCAGGCAGGTTGTAGGAGATCAGCACCATGCCCTGGTCCTCATCGGGAACGTAGCCGGAGGGGGTGATCTTGAAGAACACGCCCACCAGGATACAGATGACTGCCAGGCCCACCATCACCAGTTTGGCGTGGCGGATGCACAGGCCGACTTTCTTGGTGTATTTCTCCAGCGTCCGGTCATACCAGGCGTTGAATTTGTAGATGATCTTGCCCATGAAGCCTTTGGCAGCGGCCTCGTCCTTGGCAGCGTGCTGCGGTTTCAGCAGCATGGCGCAGAGCGCCGGGGTCAGGGACAGAGCCACCAGTGCGGACAGGCCCATGGATACGGAGATGGTCAGCGCGAACTGCTTGTACAGCTGACCGGTACTGCCTCCCATGAAGGAAATCGGCACGAATACGGCGGCCAGCACGCAGGCGATGGCCACTACAGGGCCGGAAACCTCGCGCATGGCGCGGTAGGTGGCCTCTTTCGGGGACAGGCCGGTATCCTGGATATGATGCTCGACAGCCTCCACCACGACGATGGCGTCATCGACTACCAGGCCGATAGCCAGGATCATGGCGAACAAGCTCAGCGTGTTGATGGTGAAGCCCAGCAGCACGAAGGCGCCGAAGGTGCCGATCAGGGATACCGGGACGGCCAGCATGGGGATCATGGTGGCGCGCCAGTTGCCCAGGAAGATGTAAACAACGATCAGAACCAGGATCAGGGCCTCCACGAAGGTGTGGGCCACTTTCTCCAGGGATTCCTTGATGAATTCCGTCTTGTCGGAGTTGATGATGATCTTCATGTCGGCGGGGAAACGGGTCTCCGCGTCAGCCAGCACCTTGCGGATCTCTTTCACGCTGTCGATGGCGTTGGCATCACTGGTCAGATAGATCGGATAGATGACGGATTCGCCTCCGTTGAACTGGGAGGACGCCAGGTCCATACGGGGACCTTCCGTCACGGTAGCCACGTCTTTCACCCGCAGCGGCTGTCCGTCTTTCACGCGGATGATGATATTGCCGAACTCCTCAGGGGTCTTCAGACGGCCCTGGGCGCTGGCGGAATACTTGAACTCCTGGTCATTGGTGGTGGGCTTGGAGCCGATAGAACCTACAGGAGCCTGGATGTTCTGTGTCTTGACGGCATTGGAGATGTCGTCGTAGGTGACGCCCAGCTGGGCCATCACGTCAGGTTTCAGGTTGATACGCATGGAGTACTCGGGACCGAACTCCTGGATCGAGGAAACGCCTTTTACACGTTTCAGGGGATCGATGACGTTCGATGCCGCATACGCTTTCAGGAACATGGCGTCATAGGTGCGGTTGGGAGAAGTGATCGCGAAGTACATGATGGCCTGCGAGGACTTCTTGGTGGTGGTCACGCCGAACTGGCTCACTTCGGAAGGAAGGGAGGCCTTGGCCTGGTCCACACGGTTCTGCACCTCTACAGCCGCGATGTCCGCGTTTTTCTCCAGGTTGAAGTTCACGTCCAGGCTGTAGCCGCCGGTGTTGGTGGAGGTGGAGCGCATGTCGCGCATGTTCTCTACACCGTTTACCTTGGCCTCGATGGCCTGGGCGATGGATTCCTCAACCGTGGTCGCGTTGGCGCCCACGTACGTGGTGTCAACCGAGATCTGCGGTTTGGTGATATTCGGATATTGGGCAATCGGCAGGCTGAACCCTGCGATAGCGCCTGCGAAGACGATAATCAGGGACAGTGCAATTGCAAATATCGGTCGGTCAATAAAAAACTTTGCCACTTGACTGCCTCCTATTCCGAAGTGGTGGTAGACAGATCAGCCTCCGTCATGGGGACGGGTTTGACTTCAGAGCCCTTGTTGATCTTCTGGATGCCTTCCACAACAACGGTCTCGTCGCCCTTCAGGCCTTTCTCGACCAGCCACATCTTGCCGACGCGGGGTCCAAGTACGACCTCACGCATGTCGACTTTGTTGTCCGGGCCTACCACAAAGACAAATTTCTTGTACATCATTTCCTTCACTGCACGCTGGGGGATCAGCATCGCGTTCTTGATGGTTCCCGCATTGGCCTGCAGCCGGGCGAACATACCCGGGATGAGTATCTTGTCGTCATTGCTGAAACGTGCTTTCAGCGTCAGGGTGCCGGTGCCCTGGGTCAGTTCGCGGTTCACCTGGTCCACGATGCCCTTGCCTTTGTAGACAGTGCCGTCGGACAGGATGATCTGCAGATTCTCCAGGGATTTCGCCCCTTCATCCGTATGGGAACGGGACAGGTTCAGGTACTCGTTCTCGGCGATGCTGAACTTCACCCGTACCGGGTTGGTGTTGCTGATAGTGGCCAGCACGGTCTGTCCGGCTACCACATAGTTGCCTGCGGACAGGTCGCTGGTGTCGATCCGTCCGGTGAAGGGCGCGCGCACCTCGGTGTCGCCCATGGTGATCTGGGCGTTCTGCACCAGAGCGGCCTGTGCGTTGACCATGGCCTGTGCCTGGTCACGCTGGGCGATAATGTTGTCATACGCCTGCTTGGAGATGGCGTTCTGCGCGTACAGTTTGCTGTACCGCTCCGCATCAGTCTCCAGACGGAGCAGCTCCGCCTTGGCTCTCGCCAGGCCGGCCTCCGCGTTCAGCACGTTGGTGCGGTAGGAGCGCTGGTCGATGGTGAACAGGAGCTGGCCCTGCTGCACCGTGTCACCGCCCTGGAAGTGGCGGCTGGTGATCTTGCCGCTGACATTGGCCATGATCTTTGCTTCCTGCTGCGCTTCCACAAAGCCGGTGAACTCGTAAAGATTCGGAGTGTCACGGTGGACCACCTTCATGGTCTTAACCATGGTGGCTCCGGGCTTCGCGGCCTGCTTGTTGCCGCAACCGGCAAACACCAGCATGCCGGCGACGGCCAGGCCCAGGGCAAGCCCCTTGCCCCATTTTTTCCTGAATTTGTCTAGCATTGTCTTTCCTCCTCTGTTTCTTTCTTGCATCCATCATTTCTCGGGAAATTTATTCTCGCCCGGACGCTCGTGGAGCGGGCTTGTTATAAAAAGAAAGAATGAAATAATTACACCTGTATTGATGGCAGTAGTGTAATTATACTTAAGGGAAGCCATTTTTGCAAATCCGTTTAAACAAGATTAGATTCGTTTTTCTCATGATTTCTCCTGTTTTCTTCTCTTTTCATAAATTGCTGACTGGCTAGTCAGTTTTCTTCATTCCGAAATACCGGAGGCCTTCCCCCGGTTTTCAGAATCCGGCCGGTTCTTCCCGTCCGGCAGTAAATTTATCATGCGCGACAGCCGCGGAACCGCTTGCAGCCTTGTGCCATGCGGTCCGCCTGTCATCGGTCACACCATGTCTCATACAGCGCTGAGGGCCGCCTTTCCGGCTTAGTCCTCCTCCGCCGCGTCTTTCCCGGCATCGGCTTTCCCGCTGCCGTCTTCCTTGCCACCGTCTTTCCCGGTGGTGTCTTTTTTCACGCCGTCCTTCTTGCCGTCTTTCAGGTCGGCAAGGGCTGCCGGCATGTCGTCAGCGCCCTTCTCCAGCAGGGTCCGGTCTTTCAGGAAGGCCATCAGGTCATCGGCTTTCACCATGGTCTCGGGGGTCTCCGCGGTGCCCGGCTCTGTCTTGCCCAGGCTCACCACCCGGGACACCTTCTTGCCGGTCTCCTCGGCGATCTGGTCGGCCACGGCTTTGTCCACCGCTTCCTCCACTTCCGCCCGGTTCTTCTTCTCCTTGCTGCCGGCCTTCACCTCTTTGGTGACGATGTCGTTCAGCGCGTCCTGCTTCACCAGGGCGATGCCGCCGTTGTCGAAGATGACCGCTTTCTCGCCGGCCATCAGCTCCCGGACCGTCAGTGCCTCTTCCGGATTCAGCTCGGGAACAGCAGAGGTCACCTCTTCCGCAGCGGTGGCCGAAGCTTTCACCGCCTTGAGTTTTTTCCGTTCCCCGTCTTTCTTGCCGATTTTGTCTTTTTTGGCATCTTTGCCGTTCTTGCTGACCTTTTCCTGCTTGTCAGCTTTATCCTGCCCGGCGTCCTTGTCCTCTTTGACAGCTTCGCCTTTGTCTGTATCTTTCTTGGACTCCGCCGTTTCGGCAGCGGTTTCCTTGCTTTCTTTCTTGATCTCTTCCACCGCTTCCGATTTCACGGGAGCTTCCGTCCCTGCGGGTTTCACGGACTTGCCCGCAGTGTTCTCCGCAGTTGCTTCCGCTTTGGCTTCCGCAGACTCCTCAGCAGGTTTCACCGCATCCGTTTTGCTTGCGGCCTCACTCTGTTCTTCCAGTACGGCTTTCTTCTTGCCGGGGATATCTTTCCCCGCCAGCCGGGCGTCTTTCTTCTCGTCGCCCCGGAAATGGAAGTGCTCACCGTCATAGAACCAGGTGTCCGGTTTCACCCGGGTGAAAGCGTTGCGCGGTGTCCCCACCAGGTTCAGCGCCGCCACGAAGTCTTTGTTCCTCGTGTCGAACATCTTGTCCAGGGGGATGTCCTTGCCGGTCTTCATGTCCACGTTGTAGACGTCCGCGGCCACTTCTTCCCCTTCCGGGTCCACCCGGTACAGGGACAGGCTCAGGAGCCGTTTGCCGGCGAACTCCACGTTGTAGGTCACGCCCTCCTCCAGTTTCCGCTCTTTCGCGGTCTCACGGAGCAGGTCGTTGATTCTGTTCTGCAGTTCCGGCTTTCCGTCCACGGAGACCAGGGGATAGCTGATCTGCGTCTCTCCCTGCCAGATGGTCTGGGGGAAGAGTCTCCAGTCACCCGCACCTTCCACGCTGTTCACGCCGGCGCCCTTGTCCATGATGTTTTTGGCCAGGTCGTCGTTCCGCAGCTGGACGCTGACGGGATGCCAGCGGCCGTCATGTTTCTCCCATGTGGCGGAGAGCTGTCCCAGCACCGTCTGCAGGTCCGCGGACAGCACGTTCTGCACGGAGTACAGCATGCCGTTATGCTTGGCCAGGGAGATCAGCCCCGTCACCCGGGGTTTCAGGTAGGGCTTCACCACCTTGCCGTCCTTGTCATAGACGCCCAGGACATTCTGGGCCTCCATGGTGAATTCCATTTCTTTCAGGGTCGCCTTGTCCTCCGGCAGTTTCAGCTCACCGGTGCCCAGGAGCACCTCCACGATGGATTTGCGCAGCAGCGCCGGATCCAGGGAGGCATCCTCGAAGACAGGCACATGGCAGGTGACTTTCACCTTGTAGTCGTCCATATACTCGGCGGTGCTGGTGATGCCCAGGCTGTCCGCGGAGCTGAACTCCTCCTGCACTTTCTTCGGATCCTTGAAGTCAAGGATTCTGGCGGTCAGTCCGGGGTTCTCCCCGCCCTGGCTCACCAGGAGGAGGATATCGTCACGGCCCTCCTCGCCGGAAGGCACTTTCTGGAGGAACCCGTGGTAGCCGCCGTCCATGTCGGGCTTCCAGGCGGTGACCATCTTACCGTCGGCGTTCTTCAGCATCAGCATCAGCTTCTCATAGTAACCGCTGCCTGCCGTCATCCGCTCGCCGGAAAGCTCCACCGTCATCTGCTGTCCGTCACCCAGCGCATCCGCTTTTATCTCTGCCAGTGTGGTGGCCGCGAAACTCTGGGAGGTGAGTCCCAGCAGCAACACAGCCATCATTCCCGCTACTGTTTTCTTCAACATCCACCTGTTCCTTTCTTTTCCGAATTCTTGTCTAAATCCACTGCCGCAGGGTGCGGCAGACACTTTTCCTTATATCATATACTCCATTATATCAATAATTCCCACCTTCTTAAAGTGATAAGTGGTATTTTTGCCTGTTATATTGTAATATAGTATATATGTACCTATTATATAGCCAAAATTACAGCCAAAATCCATAGACCTGACGGAACGCCTTTGAATCTGCAACGTTCAGAGGTATTCTTTTATATCAGAGGGGAATCCCGGCGGAACCGCCACCGGGCGGAGGAGAGCCGCAGAGGATTCCGAGGCGGATTTTGACACAGTCCGGAGAGACCGGACAGAGGGCCGGGACCCGGAGAGTTCCGGTCAATAATTTTGAAGGAGTCCGAGGAGGAGACCCAATGAGAAAACTGCTTGTATTTCTGTTAACCTTAGTCACACTGATCACTGTCACAGCCTGCGGCGGTCCCGAGAAGAAAGCCGCCGCCCCGGCACAGCCCACCCGGGTGACCCTGGGCATGCTGCGCCTCACCAGCAGTGCCCCCCTGTTCATCGCCATGGACAAGGGCTACTTCAAGGAGGAGAACCTGGAAGTGAAACCGGAATGGTTTGACGCGGCCCAGCCCATCGCCGTGGCCACCGCCTCCTCCAACATCGACGTGGGCGCCACCGGCATCACCGCCAGCCTCTATAACATGGCGGCGGAAGGCCAGAGCCTGGCCATCGTGGCGGACAAGGGACGGGAGCAGAAAGGCCATCCCTCCTCCGCGCTGCTTGTCAGCAACGAGGCCTACGGCAAAGGCGTGCACAAAGTGGAGGACCTGAAAGGCAAACGCATCGGCATCACCCAGAAGGGTTCCTCCTTCCACTACATGATCGGCCGGATCCTGGAAGCCAAGGGCATCAACCCGGATGAGGTCACCCTGGTTCCCCTGGGCAAGCTCAGCGCCGTCATGGCCGCCCTGCAGACCGGCAAGATCGACGCCTGCATCCTCAACGAGCCCAACGTGACCAAAGTGGAGAACGCCGGCTACGGCAAATCCATCCTGCCGGTGAGCGACGTGCTGCCCTACCAGGTGTCGGCACTGTTCTACTCCCCCAACTTCATCAAGGACAAGGATACGGCCACCCGCTTCATGCGCGCCTATGTGAAGGCCTGCAACTACTACTATGACTACGCCCTTGAAGGCAAGGACGAGAAGAAGAAGGACGAGATCATCAAGATCATCGCCCGTTACGTGAAAGCGCCGGAAGAGGATATCCGCCTGGGTCTCCCCTACATCGACCGGGACGGCCATCCCATGAAGGATGACATCAAAACCCAGATTGACTGGTACGCCGGCCACCAGCTGCTGTCGAAGAAGCCCGCCCTGGACGCCGTGGTTGACACCAGCTTCCTGGACAAGGCCCTGGAGAGCGGCAAGAAATGATTCCGCCTGCCGGCCTATGACCGGCTGTCACGGATCTGCCGACTGCCATCATCTGACCGGCAGCGCAACCAACCGATAAACGACTGATTGATTGAATGAAGGAATACCATGAATCTCGAGATACGGAACATCTGCAAGACATTCCAAACTGAAAAAGGCGGCCCCGTCCCGGCCCTGGAGGATATCAGCCTCTCCGTCCGGGAGAAGGAGTTCGTGGCCCTGGTGGGCCCCTCCGGCTGCGGCAAGTCCACGCTGCTGAACATCACCGCGGGACTGCTCCGCCCCGACAGCGGCGAGGTGGTCTTCACCGGTACGGAAGGCAGGGAGCCTGTCAGCTCCATCGTCTTCCAGGAGACGGGTCTCCTGCCCTGGCGCAATGTCCGGGACAACATCGCCTTCGGCCTGGAGGCCGCGGGGATGCCGGAGGAGGAGCAGCGGGAGATCATCGACCACTACACCTCCCTGGTGGGCCTGAAGGGCTTCGAGAAAGCCTATCCCCATCAGCTTTCCGGCGGCATGCGCCAGCGTGTGGGCATCGCCCGGGCACTGGCGGTGAACCCGTCCCTGCTTCTGATGGACGAGCCCTTCTCCGCACTGGACGCCCAGACCCGCACCATCATGCAGGAGGAGCTGGTGGCACTGTGGGAGAAATCCCCCCTGACCATCCTCTACGTGACCCACAACATCGAGGAGGCGGTGCAGCTGGCGGACCGGGTGGTCCTGCTGTCCCGCCGTCCCGGAAAGATCCGGGAGATCCTCACCATCCCCATCCCCCGTCCGGAACGGAACCGGCCGGAGCACAGCGCCGAGATGGCGTCCCTGGTGCAGCGGATCTGGGAGCATATCCGGTCCGACGCCCGGGCCGCCCTGATGGAGGTGGAGACCGATGAGTAACGAGTACCGCGTGCGCGACAAGATGCGGCGCTGGCACAGAGGCGCGCCCCTGTGGGTGTCCTACGCCACCGTCCTGGCCGTGCTGGCCATCTGGGAGGCCGTGTCCCGTTCAGGCCTGGTGTCCTCCCTGTTCCTGCCGGCTCCCAGCCAGATCGGCGGAGCCCTGGTCTTCATGGCGATGTCCGGCGAGCTGATGACCAACGTCATGGCCAGCCTTTACCGCATCTTCTGGGGCTTCCTCCTGGGAGGCTTCCTGGGACTGCTGGTGGGACTGTCCACCGGCATCTCCGCCCTGCTGGACCGGATGGGCACACCTCTGGTGAACGCCCTCTATCCCATCCCGAAAATCGCCCTGCTGCCACTGTTCATCCTGTGGCTGGGCATCGGCGAGGTGTCCAAGGTGACCATCATCGCCCTGGGCGTGTTCTTCCCCATCGCCATCAACACCTACGCCGGCGTGAAGAACACCGACCCCCTGCTCTTGAAAGTGGCGGCCAGCTTCAACGCCGGCCGGATGTTGGTGCTCAAGAGCATCGTCCTGCCCCAGGCCCTGCCCCTGATCTTCGCGGGATTCCGCCTGGCTGCCGGCACTTCCCTGCTCCTTCTGGTGGCGGCGGAGATGATCGCAGCCGAGGAGGGGCTTGGCGCCCTGATCCTCCATTACGGGGACCTGATGATCACCAGCAACCTGATGGCGGGCGTGGTGGTGCTGAGCCTGCTGGGACTGCTGTTCAACAGCTTCTTCCGCTGGCTGGAGCGGCGTACAATCCGCTGGAACCACCGGGACATGTGATACAGCCCCGGACACTGTGGCCGGGACTGCTTCTGCAGCCATCATAGCACGGAACTGTGACGAAAAAATGACCGGGAGCGCCCTTGCGGCAGGCCTTTTTCCCGTCAAGTCATACACCGCAAGGTGCAAAGCACATCACCATAGAAGCACATAAAAAAACAACACTGTACGGATTCACTGACCGATGGATGATGATCATCCTGTCAGCCGGAAAATCCGTACAGTGTTTTTCTTTGTCTCGAATATGCTTTTTTCTGTATAAGCGGTATTTATGCCGGTACGTTCCCGGGCCGCAGCATCCGCGCTGCCGGGAATCCGCATCCTTCTGTCACCGTCACTTCCCGGGCGGTGTGGCGGTAAGCCACTGCTGCCGCTTCTCCCCCTCGCGGAAGAGCTGGGCGTCGAACCACATGTGGAAGAACCGCTGGGCCGGCACGATGCCGTAGCCGTCCTGGAGGTGGTCCGTGGTGTCGTAGGGGTCCGCCATGATCAGCACGTCGTTTCCCGGCTTGTCGTCACCCATGGAGTCGAAGCCGATGATCACGCGCCAGTGGCCGCCCCAGTCCACGTTCTCCACCATGATGGGGATGCCCTTCTCCAGGTTCCCCTTCACGAAGGACACGAACTGCTTGTAGCTCTTGGGGCTTCCGTCGGTGAGGGAGGACCGCACGTTCCAGCCCTTCTCCTTGAAGTAGCGGACCATGCCCCGGGTGTTGGTTCCCGGGTCCTTGACGCCGGCGGGATGGGAGTCCATCGTTTTCGCCATGGACATCTCGCTGTCCTCCGCCCTGTAATACCGCACCACCGTCAGCGCCGCGGCGGGGCCGCAGGTATAGCCGGTGGTCTGCTGGAAAGTGGGGTACCGCTCCAGCAGCACCAGGGAGCCGCCGGATTTCATGTTGTACACGTCCAGCTGGCGGAAATAGGGGGAATCCTTCACGTCGCCCCCATGGTTCACCGCCGCCGCGCCATCACCGCTGCGCTGGAAGAAGCCCAGCACCTCACCCGCCACATCGGCGATGATGCCGTTTGAGGCCTTGTCCCCCTCGGCGCCGGTACACCGCTGTCCGCTGCCGCCGCAGCCCTGCAGCAGGAGCATCAGGCAGCAGGCCGGTATCGCAATCCATCTCAGTCTCATCAGTCGTATCCATCCTTGTCTCTTGGTTTATCTTCCCGCGGCAGTCCCGTCACATAGATTTTGCCGCGGCTTATCCGCGCCGCTTCATCTTCACGGCGCCGGTTGTCTTCAGCCTTATTTGTTCCGCATGCCCCGTGCCAGTTTCTGCAGCCGCCGCTCCAGCCCCTGCCGCAGCAGGTCATGGCTGTTGGCCAGGTTGCCGGACTGGACCCGTGTCAGCAGGTACTTCAGGGCGTCGCCCACATTCCAGATGCCGCTCTCGTCCAGCAGCTCCTTCACTTCCCGGCCACCGATCTCCAGGTCCGAGGTGTGGACCGGCATCCGGGCCGCCAGGTTGATGACCTCTTTCCCCAGCTCCACGCCGTCGGCCATCACGGGCTCTTTCAGCACGCCGGCCCAGGTGGCGCCCATGTCTCCCAGGAACACCTCCACCAGCTGCTCGTAGGCCTCAGTCATCTCCCGGGTGTTCCGGAAGAAGCCGTCCATGGCCTCCGTCCGCACCCAGCGCTCCACCAGGTCCCTGCCGGTGATCAGCATGGGGGCGAACCGCATATGGCGGGAGATGAGCCAGCAGACCCGTTTCACGAAATCCGCCGGATAGCGCAGGCGGGTGAGGATCTTCTCCGCCATGATGGCGCTCACCGCCTCGTGGCCGTGGTCGCTGGGCAGCCCCTGCTTGTTCAGCTGCCGGATGCCCGGCATGCCCTTGCCCACGTCATGGAGCAGCAGTGCCCAGCGCACCGCCAGCTTCCGTGACCCGTTGTCCAGGGCCAGCAGGGTGTGCTCCCAGGCGTCATAGCAGTGGAAGCGCTTGTTCTGGTGCAGGTCCGTCAGGTGCTTCAGCTCCGGCAGCACGTCCACGTAGGTGTCCTCGCCGTTCTCACGGATGCGGCACTGACTCTCCGCCAGCCCGGAGGCCACGAAGAGCATCAGCCCTTTCCCCGCATGAGCGGAGGTGAGCATCTTGTCCAGCTCTTTCCGCACCCGTTCCACAGAGAGCTCACGGCAGTTGCTCACGTCGAAAGTGTACCGTTTCGGCAGGTAGTAGGGCGTGTCCCGCTCGCCGAACCCGTCCTTGCCGGCGGGGAAGCCGGTCTCCCCCTCCTTCTCCGGCAGCAGGTGAACCCGGCCGGCGGAAGCGCCGTCGTCCCCTTCCTCCACATAGGTGAAGCCCAGCTGGGCCACGAAGCGGCAGGCCCGGTACATCCGCAGGGCGTCCTCGGCATAGCGCCGTTCCGCCTTGCCCACAGTCCGGAGCAGCTTCCTCTCCAGGTCCTCCCGGCCGCCGAAATAGTCATAGAGCTTCCCGTCGGCATCCAGGGCCATGGCGTTCACCGTGAAGTCGCGGCGCGACATGTCCTCCTTCAGGCTGTCGCAGAACCAGACCTCCTCCGGCCGGTGGGGATCCGCGCCGTAGCGCTCTCCCCGGAACGTGGCGATCTCCACGGGGGTATGGTCCACCACCGCCACCACCACGCCCAGGTTCTGGCCCAGGTTGTCCACCACCCGGACGCCGGCCTGCTCCAGCAGCGCTTTCACCCGTTCCGGACGGGCGTCTGTGGTCACGTCAAAATCGCCGGGCTCGATGCCCAGCAGCAGGTCCCGCACGGCGCCCCCCACCACATAGGCCTGGTGGCCGCCGTCCAGCAGTATCTCCATCACTGTCCTCACATAGGAGGGAAATCTACCGTCCATATCCGTTCCTCGTCTTTCCGTTTATTATCTTCCATTATAGCATAATCCACAGGGGACTCCTGTGAAAATACCGTGCCAAAAAAAGAACCTCTGCCCGTGAGGACAGAGGTCTGTTTTCTGCTAAGCTTGCCGTTATGCTGTTTGCCCGTACGCGCGTCAGATGAGCACGTATTTCAGCACGAAGACCACAGCCAGCACGTACATCAGCCAGCTTACCTTCTTGGTGTTGCCGGTGAGCGTGTTCACAATGGCATAGGAGATGACACCGAATGCGATGCCCTCGGAGATGCTGTAGGTGAACGGCATGGCGATGATGGTCATATAGGCCGGAATCGCCTCGGTCAGGTCGGTGAAGTTGATGGTGGTGATGGAGGATACCATCAGGAAACCAACGATCACCAGAGCCGGAGCTGTGGCGAAGGCCGGAATGGCCATGAAGAACGGAGACAGGAACAGGGACAGGAAGAACAGCACAGCCACGGTAACCGCGGTCAGGCCGGTTCTGCCACCTTCGCTGACACCGGAGGCGCTCTCCACGAACGTAGTCACGGTGGAGGTACCCATGGCGGCGCCGCATACCGTACCGCAGGCGTCAGCCATCAGCGCGCCTTTGATGCGGGGCAGGGTGCCGTCCTTGTTCAGCATGTTCGCTTTGGAAGACACACCCATCAGGGTTCCCAGGGTATCGAACAGGTCCACGAAGAGGAACGCGAATACGACAACCAGGAAGTCCAGGGTGAAGAATTTCGTGAAGTCAAACTTGAAAAGCACCGGTTCCATGCTGGCAGGCATGAAGGATGCCAGGCCGGCGGACAGGTCAGGCAGCACGCTGAACATGCCCACTTTCGGATCCGGAATGTAAAGACCGGTGAGCTCGCAGGCCACGCCCATGAGCCAGGTCACCAGGATGCCCCAGAGGATGCTGCCTTTCACATCCTTGGCCATCATGATGCCGGTGAAGAGGATACCCAGAATCGCCAGCAGCACCGTGATGCCGGTGGTGTGGAACGTTCCCGAAGCCAGAGACTGGTTGAAGGAGAACATGGCGATCTTGGTCGCAGGGTTCGCTACGATGATCTGCGCGTTGAACAGGCCGATCAGCGCGATGAACAGGCCGATACCTACCGAAACCGCCCTCTTCAGGTTGATCGGTATGGTGTTGAATATCGCCTGCCGGATGTTTGTCAGCGACATGACGATGAAGAGAAGACCCTCCACGCAGACCGCTGCCAGAGCCATTTCCCAGGAATAGCCCATCTGTTTCACTACCGTGAACGCGAAGTAGGCGTTCAGACCCATGCCGGGAGCAAGGGCGAAGGGGTAGTTGGCGAAAGCCGCCATCATCAGTGTTGCCAGACAGGAGGCCACAGCGGTGACGGTGAGCACCGCACCCTTGTCCATACCTGTCACGCTCAAGATTGACGGGTTCACCGCCAAAATGTAAGCCATCGTCATGAATGTGGTAATACCGGCGACTATCTCAGTCTTGATAGTGGTGCCGTTTTCCCGTAAGTGAAAAACTCTGTCCAAAAATCCTTCCTGCATGATTACCCTCCCATTTGAAAATAAGCCAACGCTTTTAATCTCAGTCACCAGGACCGGGCAGTGTCGCTGACTGAATTAGAATATATGTATTATAGCATAGAAAAAGAAAAAGTGTTAAGTTTATGTGAAATAAATTTTCAATCCGTTAGCAAATTAAAGCGCCTTATACACAAAAAGAGAACAGTTCCACCCGTGCGGAACTGTTCTCTTCATTAAAAGGAGTGTGTCATGATTATTTTGACGTTGCCATGGAAGGAGCAACGGGTTGCTGTTTTATTTCTGCCCGGCGGGCCGGAAACTGTCCGGCGGCACCGGAAAAGCCTTACAGACGGAGCAGGTTCACCCGGGTGATGCCGTCCAGGCCCTGGAGAAGATGCAGCGTCTCCGGAGCCACGTTGTTGTCCACGGTCATCAGCATCATGGCCGCGCCGTCCTGCTTGTTGCGGCTCACCTGCATGGTGGCGATGTTCACCTTGGAGGCGCCCAGCAGGGTGCCGATCTGGCCTACCATGCCGGGTTTGTCCTGGTTGTTGGCCGCCAGCATGAAGGGGGTGGGCTCGATGTCGAAATGGAAGTGGTTGATGTCCTTCAGGCGGATCTCGCCGTTAGGGTTCACGGTGCCGGCGGCGGTGAACACCTTGTCCTTGGCGTGGACGTTCACCGTCAGCAGGTTCTGCTTGCCGTTCTCCTTGCTCTCCACCACCTCTACGCCACGGCCGTCAGCGGTGAGCACGGCGTTGACATAGTTTACGCGCTCTTTCAGGATGGGCTCGAAGAGTCCTTTCAGCACGGCGCGGGTGACCATCTCGGTCTCAATCTCCGCCATGGCGCCTTCGTAGATGACCTCCACTTTGGTCACAGCCTCATGCTCCAGCTGGTAGTACAGCTTGCCCAGGTCCTCGCCCAGACGCAGGTACTGTTTCATCACTTCCAGCTCGCCGGCCTGGAGCGCCGGCAGGTTCACCGCGTTGGGAACCATCTCGCCGCGCAGGGCCGCGATGACCTCTTCCGCGATGGCGATGCCCACGTTGTCCTGGGCTTCCCAGGTGTCGGCGCCCAGATGGGGGGTCAGCACGCACTGGGGCAGGTCGATCAGCGGGGAGATGGGTTTGGGCTCGTCCACCAGCACGTCGATGCCGGCGCTGGCCACCAGACCGTCACGGATGGCCCGTGCCAGGTCCTGCTCGTTGTACAGGCCGCCTCTGGCGCAGTTCACGACCCGGACGCCCTTCTTGCACAGCTGCCACTCTTTGTAGCCGATCATGTTCAGGGTCTCTTCCGTCCGCGGGGTGTGGATGGTGACGAAGTCCGCCTCTTTCAGCAGGTCCTCCAGCTTCTCGCATTTCTTCGCGTTGTATTTGCGGAAACGGGCGTCGGCGATGTAGGGATCGTAAGCGATGATCTTCATGCCGAAGGCCTGCATCCGGGTGGCCACCAGGCCGCCGATACGGCCCAGACCGATGATGCCCAGGGTCTTGCCGTAGCACTCGCTGCCTTTCAGGCCGTCACGGTTCCATACACGGGACTCGATCATCTTGTGGGCCCGTACGGTGTTGCGGCTGGATGCCAGCAGCAGGCCGATGGTGTGCTCCGCGGCGGAGATGATGTTGGACTCCGGGGTGTTCACCACGATGATGCCCCGCTTGGTGGCGCCCTCCATCTCGATGTTGTCCACACCGTTGCCGGCACGGCCCACCACCTGGAGTTTCGTGGCGTGCTTGTAGAACTCCTCGTTGATCTTCGTCACGCTGCGGACCACGATGGCGTCGTACTCCGGGATGATCTTCAGCAGCTCTTCCCGGGGCAGGTTCATCTTGGCGTCCACCTGGAAATCCTTCTGCTGACGCAGCTTCTCAATACCTTTGTCCGAAATTTTCTCAGTGACCAGAATTTTTTTCATCTTGTTTTCCTCCTTTATTTTCAGGACCGGAGAAAAAGCAAATAAAAAACTCCCGTCCTTCGTACTGAAAGGACGGGAGCGTGATATCTCTGACAGCCTGCCCCGAAGGTGCAGGTCATCCACTGCTCGCGTGGTGCCACCTTTATTCGCCGTATCCGCCTCGGCCCTCTCGGGTATGCGGAATGCAGCCTCAATTGCCGGGTATCGGCCGGTGCCGGTCAGGTTGTGACCCCTGACTTCTCCGGAGCGGAATTCGATCTGTGGATGGACGGTTCTCACTGGCCACCGTCTCCCTGGACATCCTGCAGTCTACTTTTCTCCTTCATCGAGTTGCCATTTGTTTTTGTATTGGTTACGATTATATGCCGTTCCGGAACAAAAGTCAAATGTTTTTGTGTAAAGTATATTACAGTATACGTTTTATTTCGGTATTTTTAAGCATAACTGTAATGTTTTTCTTGCAAAAATCCGGATAATGCAGGAAAGCGGGCGAGCCCGGAACGACTCACCCGCTTTTTCACTTCAGACGTACATCAGGCA